>JAOZRF010000429.1 GCA_029940245.1 Desulfobacula sp. | reverse complement strand
CCCAGGCACAATTTGAAGTAATTGATTTTTCGAACAAACTGCTTGCCATGGGTAAAGAAGTGAAATTTGCCATTCATCCTGTTGCAGGAAGAATGCCCGGGCACATGAATGTGCTTCTTGCTGAAGCCGGGGTTGACTATGATCTGCTGAAAGAAATGGATGCCATAAATCCTGAATTCAAAGACACTGATCTGTCCCTGGTCATAGGGGCCTGTGATGTGGTGAATCCTGCAGCCATAGAAACTGACGGATCACCCATATCCGGCATGCCTATTTTACTTAGCCATGAATCAAAATATGTGGTGTGCTGTAATCTGGATGATAAACCTGGATATTCTGGTGTTGAAAATCCTCTGTATAAAAACGATAATACAATTATGCTTCTTGGGAATGCCAAGGAAACAATACAGGAACTGGTTGAAAATCTGTCAGAAATTAAGCCTGATGTTGAAGAATCTTCAAGTCAAGACAAAACAAATGATAATCTGGATTCAGCCATAACTGCATTGTCATCAGCCAAAAAAATTATTATTATCCCAGGATATGGCATGGCCCTGGCCCAGGCACAGTTCAAAGTAATAGAGCTTGCATCAATCCTTGAATCCCTGGGTGCACAAGTAAAATTTGCCATTCATCCCGTTGCAGGAAGAATGCCCGGGCATATGAATGTTCTTCTTGCTGAAGCAGAAGTGGATTATGACAATCTTTGTGAAATGGATGAAATCAATCCTGAATTTTCACAAACAGATGCTGTTCTTGTTTTTGGTGCCTGTGACGTAGTAAACCCGGCAGCAATGGATATAGAAGGCACGCCTATTTCCGGTATGCCCATACTTTTGGCCCATGATGCAAAAAAAATAATTGTCTGCAATTTTGATGCGAATCCCGGCTATTCCGGGGTAGAGAATACCTTATATGAGAATCCGAAAACGATAATGCTGTTAGATGATGCAGCATCAACTGCAACCAATTTGATTAATGCCTTAAAATCAATGTAACCTGTAAAGCAGTTATAATGCCTTTGGTTTTGATTATGCCCTTGGTGAAAAATTTCTCTAAATTATAGATAAACAATACTGGTGAGGACAATAATGAATTCTCAATTGAATATTTTATCCCTTAGAGAACAGGTTTACACATATTTGCGAAACCAGATGAGCCTTGGGGTATTGGTTCCCGGTTCAACCATAAATATTGGAAAAATGGCCAGCCGGCTCGGCATAAGCAAGACCCCCTTGAGAGATGCACTGATTCACCTTGAGGTTGAAGGATTTGTCACCATCTTGCCCCGGCGGGGGGTTTGTGTGAACTTGCTTGAACTCAGGGACGTTAGAAATGCCTATAATGCCATTGGAATGGTGGAATCTTCAATTGTCATGGATTGTTTTGACAGGATTGAACCATCTCACATTTCAAAACTTGAAGAATTGAATAAAATAATGACTCAGGATGTTGAAAAAAATGATTTCACACGGCTTTTTAATACCAATGTTCAATTTCACGATGTTTATCTGGATATTTCAAAAAATGAATTGATAAAAAAATTTATTCTCCCTATAAAACAGCGCCTGTACGATTTTCCCAGACAAAATTATATCTATGACTGGGAAATTAAAAACTGTGACGAGCACCAGCAGTTTATCAATTGCTTAAAACAGGGAAAGCCGCAAAAAGCGGCAAAGGTATTAAAAGATGTCCACTGGTCTTTTGAATATCAGAAAAATTTTATAAAAAAATTTTATAATATAAAAGAATAATGGCAGACCCATAAGACTGTTTAATGGCTAACCTATGAAAATATTGGTTATTAATGCGGGCAGCTCTTCACTAAAGTATCAGCTTTTTAATATGGATAATGAAAGTGCAATGGCTTCCGGCATTATCGAACGGATTGGTGAAAGCCAGGGATGCCTGACCCATCATATATTGATTCAGGGCTTTGAGAAAAAAATTGTCCGGGAACAGGACATAAAAAACCATAAACTTGCCATGCATCTGGCTGTAACCCTGATCATTGATTCAAAGGCCGGTGTCATTGATAATATAACACAGATTGATGCCATCGGCCATCGCGTGGTCCAGGGCGGCGAGACCTTTAAATCTGTCGTTTACATTGATGATACTGTCAAGCAGGCCATAAAGGACAATATTCCTATTGCACCATTGCACAATCCTGCGAATCTTATAGGCATCCAGGTTGCTGAAGAACTTTTTCCCAATATTCCCAATATAGCGGTTTTTGACACTGAATTCCACCAGACCATGTCGCCTGAAGCATTTCTCTATGCCCTGCCCTATGAATACTATTCAAAATTTAAAATTCGCAAATATGGCTTTCACGGAATATCCCATAAATATGTCTCAGGCAAAGCTGCAGAGCTTATGGGAAAGGATATAAACCATACAAATCTTATTACCATCCACCTTGGAAACGGATGCTCAATCTGTGCCATTGAAAAAGGGGAATGCAAAGATACCTCCATGGGCATGACACCCCTTGCCGGTATTATGATGGGAACAAGGACAGGAGATATTGATCCTGCCATCATCAGATACCTTATGGAACAGACAGGTATGGGAATACAGGAACTGGATATTGTATTAAATAAAAAAAGCGGGCTTATGGGAATCTGCGACCTGAATGACATGCGGGATATACATAAAGCCTCGGCAAAGGGAAACAAAAAGGCAAGCCTTGCCATTGACATGTTTTGTTTTCAGGTTAAAAAATATATCGGGGCATATACTGCTGTTCTCGGTCATGTTGATGCCCTGGTTTTTACAGCAGGTATGGGAGAAAATGACCCGGTTATACGGGAAAAAATCTGTGAAAACCTTTTATGTTTAGGTATTCAGATAGATCCTGAAAAAAACAGACAAAAAAATCCTGAGCCCTTTGATCTTCATTCCCGGGAAAGCCGTGTGCAGGTATGGGTGGTTTCCACCAATGAAGAACTTCAGAT
>JAOZRF010000054.1 GCA_029940245.1 Desulfobacula sp. | reverse complement strand
TCCGAGGAGATATAAACATAGACCGAAAGATTGATATTGAAGATTCTTTGTTTGGATTAAAAGTTTTAACATTATTTAAAAATTCGGCTAATATGTATTCAGATATAGATGGAAATAAAAAAATCGGTATAGAGGAAGCTATTTTCTCGCTTCAAGATATTCATACATTATGGTTTAAAGATGTAGATAAAGATGGTTATTCTGATGGCTCCTTCATCCGTTCAGAAATAAAGAAGGTTGACTATTATAAAATGTCGGACCTTATTTCTACAAGGGGAGATTGCAATGACAATAATGCTGCTATAAATCCCGGGACAGATACCTGTGGTGATGGTATTGATTAAGAATGTGCGGAAAAATCCTTTTTAAAGGAAACTTTCGGTGTTCTTAATATCGGTCTTTTTGGTTCTCATTATTGAAGTGCCTTGAACCGATCAAAATCATCCGTATTTACCAGGGCCTGTTATCAAACCAGAGGTTCAGGCCAGCCGTGCTTTTGCGCAACCTGGGAGACTATAAAACCTTTCAATAAATTGCTATTTACGCTTTTTGCCACTTGTGGCATTTGTAGTAAATAGCGCGATATTGTCTGCTGGGGCACCCCCAGCCTTTTTGCAATTCTGTCCTGGGGAATACCCAGCAGGTCTAATTTCAAAGAATTTCAATGATGAACAATCATTCCTTTGTTTTTATCCGATAACCGAAAAACTGGAATCCTTGTTGATTTCCCGGTTCCGGCTGAAAAAACCAATATTCAATGTATGGTTGATATATTTCATCCTGTATTGCATGGGTGTCTTGTCATGATCATTGCCGCCTTCGCAATATAGTATGAGTTCGCTCATAAAAGAACCCACGGGAGGCGCATTCTTGTACTGGTTGCCGCTGGTACCGATGGCCATATAAAATCCGGGCAGATCAGACTTGTCATAAATGGGATACCAGTCATCTGATACATCATAGAGATCCACCAGTCCCTGCTCCTTGGTGGGGATGGGCAGATCCGGGATTCGCATGGCTACCCGCATGGCCTGGGTCTTGAGCTGGTCTGTAAAATTTTCGTTATAATTGTCCGGGTCCACATAGTCCAGGGGATCACATGCCGGCTCTTCGCTGCCGATAAGGACGTGATTGCCGACTTCAGGCCGTGTATATACTCCTGTGTCAGAGTCTGAGGTAATAACACCGGTGTTTTCCCAGTCCACTCCTTCAGGACTTGGCACATGGGCCACTTCCACCCGCAAAGCCCGGGTTTTTATATTCATTGTATCCTCAAGTCCTGCCATGCGGTTAATCAGGTAGGAATGGGGCCCTGCCACATTGACCACCACAGGGGCAAAAATTTCAGTGCCATCCTTCAGTGCCACGCCTGCTGCCCTGCCGTCTTTTTTAAGGATATCCACAACCTGGGTTTTGAACATGAAATCCGAACCCAGTTTCCTGGCTGCCATTTCCACATTATGGGTGGACAGCTTGGGGTCGCTCACATAACCTGACTCAGGCACATATACAGCTCCATTGACGCTGTCGCCGGTAGGTTGTCCAAAATCCGGATCATCCATGCGTTTCTGGGGATGGAAAGAGTGAAGATCCGGGTTGGGCAGATATCTCTTCATGTCTTCCGGGGTCAGTTCCAGATAGCCCACGCCAAGGGCATCCAGGGATTCCATCACAGGGACCAGATTCTTGTTGTGCTCGGATTTGTAGACCATGGCCCCCGTGTTTTTGTAATAGGCCATGCCGGCAGGATCAATAAGCTTCAGGTATCTTGGCCAGTCCAGCCAGTAATAATACCCTTCCCGGGCCAGGGCCACCCCTTCCGGGGAAGAATAATAAAGCCGGATAATGGCACAGGAGCCTGCGGTGGAACCAAAACCAGAACCGCCCAGCTTGTCAATGCTCAGTGTTTTACAGCCTTTCAAAGCCAGTTCATAGGCAATACTGTTGCCGATGATACCGGCACCAATGATAATGGCATCATATTTTTGTTGGGTCATTTATTTTTTTCTCCAAACGCTATAAGTGTATTTAGATGATTTAATATTCCAGGATAATACAAAGCCTATCCTTTTTTTAATTTGGCAAGGATTTCCTTTTCACCTTCTTTCTTCAACCGGGCAAGCTCTGAAAGAATCTTGTCGCTTAAGGGCTCAGGCTTATGGGTTTCACAAATCTTTCGAACTTCCTGTTTCACCCTGTCTTCCATTGAGGGTTTGCCGGAAGTTTTCCAGGCATCAATGGTCTGGCGGTTCATCAGTTTGGCATTCCACAGTTCTTTTTTAAAATGGTCCATGGTATGCTGCTGAACCAGAAAATGATTGCCGGGCCCTACATCTTCTATGATCTGCCTTGCAATGGTTTCATGGTTTACTGTAATCCCTTGTACAAATCGCTTTGTCATACCGATCACTTCATTGCCCATGACCAGCTGTTCAAGGGAACAGGCCATACCCGCAGCCATATACCCTACATCATGGATCAGGTTAAGGCCGGAAAGCCCCTGGCTTAATATGGAAAATGTGCTTTCAATGCCTGCCTGGGCATCCAAGCTTTTGGAATCCGTGGCACCTGCCAGGCCCCAGGTGGGCAGATTAAAGGATCGTGCCACCTCTGCCTGGGCAGCAAGGGCCAGGTTGTTTTCCGGTGCACCCAATGCCATGAGTGCTGTTTTCATATCAAGGATACCGACATTACCGCTCATGGCAACAGGACATCCTTTTTTTCGCAACTGGGCAATGGTGATATGGATAAGTGATTCCGCAGTGATCAGGGTGATCAATCCTGCCAGGGTTACGGGCCCTGTAGCACCGGCCTGGACAGTTGAACCCGGAAGCTGGGGCATAAACCGATCTGCCGCCACAAAAATACGCTCAACCACTTCATCCGGGAAGAAAAGAGGTGCAATGGCTTCGGGATAGGCAATAATAAAGGGTTTCTGACTTAAGTTATCCTGTCCTCCGGCAATCACTGCCGCCATTTCATACACATATTCACAGCCAAGGGCCGTATAACCGATGAAAACAGACGGTTTTGTCGTGTTGGAAACCATGGCTGGGAATTCATGGACTTCCGCTGCATCTGCCGGTACATCCTGGGCTGTTCCCATGGGCATGACAAAATCAATACCATCCAGGGAATCCGCAACTTTGGCACCCAGTTCAATATCCTTGATACCGGTATTCCGAATTTCACCGGTAAATGCATCCCTTGTAAAGGGGCTGGCAGTGGATGTGCCATAATGACTTTTTTCCCCTTCTACTTCCATTGCCCTTTTTCCGTTTCGGTCATATATGGTCCAGCCTTCAGGGGTTGTGACCAGGCATTGTTTAACAATATGTCTTGGAATTTTAATATTGTTATCCTTAACCCGGGCACCAGCCTGTTTCATCATTTTATGAACTTGTTTGTGCCGGCATTTAAACCCGACTCTTTCAATAATATCAAAGGCAGCCTGTTTTATTTCCCAGATCTGGTCATCCGTGAATATCTTCATCCCAACGGATCTTGTTTGAATATTTGAAGACTGAATCATTTTTTCTCCTCCAATTTGATAAAATTTGTTTTATAGACCGGTTCAGGAGGGATTCCCTTTTCATCCCACCCCATGGCAGTGTAGTATTCCTGTAACATGATTTCAAAATTTTTCAGGGTTAATCCCTGGTCGTTTTCTTTGTTCATAAACATTTCAGGAAGTTTGTCTTTAATATCTTCTTTTGCATGCCGGATATTGAAAAGTTTCTCAAGACTTGCAATTTTTTGTCCTGCATCAAAAAGATCTTTTTTTGAAAGGTTTAAATTCGTCAGGCCATTAATGAGTCTGACCTCACTTTCAAGGTTAAAGGATTTTAAAAGAGATAAAACCGGTACCTTGCAAAGACCCAGGCTATCAACAATGATATTGGTGGTAACAGCTTTTTTGATCACCAGCCCTTTTGCACAGATGGATTTGATATTAACTGCTTCGCAGGTTCCAAACTCTTTTTCTGCTTCTTCTTTAGTCCAGCTGTATTCAAGGGATGCGTACACATTATTATAATCTCCTCCCCGGCTTGACACGGCATACCCAAGGGCTGTGCCCATAATGGCGGCAGGATGATAGGCCGTAAGTTCCAGTCCCTTGATATGGACTGCATATTTTGATGCGCCATTGCCGATGAGTTGGGCTGCTTTTCTTACACCCCGGCTTAAAATTCTGCCAAGGCCTTGGCCCTCAACCATCTGAAAAATTAATATTTCCATGGTTTCGGCATTGCCCCAGGAAAGGTCAAGGCCTCCAATCAAATTTTCAGGCAATATTTTTTTCTTAAAAAGATCCATGGCAAAGGCAATAGCTGAGGCGGCTGAAGTACTGTCTATTCCCAGCCGGCTGCACAGATTATCCAGCTTGATTATCTGATTCAGATCTTCAAGACCGCATTTGGGCCCCAGGTTAAGAACAGGTTCAAATTCAGGTCGTGTAAAAAGCGTCTCTTTGTCCAATCCATCCAACTTAAGATCAGCTTTACATTGTACAGGACATCGAAAGCAGCCACTGGATCGAACGATATTTTTATCCATTTGCCGGCCATCTATCTTTTCAATATGCCTGGTTCCGATTTTGCTATAATTTTTCCTGCCCATGACCCCAAGATCATTTACCCATTTAACATATCCGGCACCGCCATATTTTGAAAAAAAATCAAACTCCTTTGAATTTTTTATCAAAGACACATACTCTTTAACCGCTTTTTTCTGTGAGGGTGTTACGGCAGGAAAATGTTTGTGGCTTCCTTTGGAAATCACAATGGCTTTAAGATTTTTTGATCCCATGACAGATCCCATTCCCGTTCTGCCGGCAGCATGATCCCGCTCGCTGATAATTGCGGCAAATCCGACCTTGTTTTCACCACCAGGACCGATGGTGAGAATTTTTAATTTTTTATCCTTATGGGATTGTTTAATCATCTCCTGGGTTTCAATGGTGTCACGTCCCCATAGATGGGATGCATCCTCAAGACGTCCACCATTGGCATCAATATAAAGAAAAACAGGATTTTTCGATTTGCCTGTGATAATAATTGCAGCAATGTTACAGGATCTAAGCCAGGCACCTGCATACCCTCCTATATTTGAGCTTCCCAAAATGCCTGTCAAAGGCGAAAGCGCATTAAGGTGCAGTCTTGATGAGGTCGGCGCAGATGACCCGGTAAGAAGGCCGCAGGACATCATAAGAATGTTCTCAGGGGCCAGAGGATCTGTTCCTAATGGAAGATGATGATAAAGATACCGGATATTAAAGCCGCGGCCTCCGATAAACTCAGCAGCCGTTTCAGGGAATGCGCATAGATTGCAGAGACCTGAGTTAAGATCTATATGAAGCAGTTGACCAAATTGTTTTGCTAAGCTCATGTTCTTTTCTCTACTCATTTTCAGATAAAAATTTATGCCAGCTAACTTTTATCATACAAACGCGTTGCCGTCATATTTTTTTATCTCAGCCATTGTCCAGAATTCTTGTAAGCACGGGAATGATCTCTAACGCATCTTTCTTCACATAATAATCACAGTTTGACAGGATGGAGGCATTTTCATCCGTGTTTATCGCGATAATCATTCCCGAGGTTTTCATCCCGGCAAAATGCTGGATAGACCCTGATATGCCGCAGGCAATATAAACCTTTGGGCTTACTTTCTCACCTGTCTGTCCCACCTGCATGGAATAGGGGACCCAACCTGAATCCACGGCCACCCTGGAGGCGCCGACAGCAGCATTGATCTTTGAAGCGCACTGGAAAAGGATATTAAAGTTTTCACTGTTTTTCATCCCTCTTCCTCCGGCAATAATCACATCAGCCTCGGCAAGGTTGATGGCGGTACTCTTTTCAGCTCCGCCTGATTTAAGAACCCTTAACCCCCCGGCAAAAACATGGCTTGAATCAAATTTCAAGATCCGTGCTTTTTCCTGCGCCTTGACAGGTTCAATAGCATTGGGTCTGATACCAAACAAAAGGGTCTGTCCTGATAATTGTATCGTGGCAATGATTTTACCTGAATACTGGTATGTTCTTGCTGTTTTTTGTTCAAGATCGACAAAAAAACAATCCATGACCAGGGGAGCGTCAAGCAATGCTGCCATACGCGGTAAAAAATCTTTGCCCATTGCCGTGCAAAGACCGAAAACCATGGAAATATTAAATTTTTTAATGGCATTTATCATGGCTTTTGCCCTTGTTGCCGGGTTATTCTGCTGGTCTTTTGCAAGGCAGATTTCAACAATCGTTGTGATGCCGAAGGATTCCAGAACCGCTTTTACACTTATTGCCTGCTTATCCAGCACAAAAGCAAAAAGCTTAACATCTTTTGCTCTTGCCAGGGTGATCATACCCAAATTGGCTTCTTTAACCCTTCCTTTATCCAGTTCTATTATGACTCCGATATTTTTCATTATAGAACCTTTGCCTCTTGTTTAAGAATTCTGATCAGTTCTTTGGCAACAACGGTGGCATCACCCTTGATCTCTTTGGGCTGACGGGCCTGGTACAAGGGTTTTAATTCAATAACGCGCATTCCAGCCAAAGAAGCTTTAATATTCAAATCAGTAAAAGCAATTTTCTGGACCGGTTTTTTTTTTGATTTAACCACATCCGGAAAAGTCGGATACCTGGGCGTATTCAATCCTCTTCCCGTGCCCATAACGCAGGGCAAAGACATCTCATAGGTATGGGTAATGCCGCCGGACAGTTCACAAACAACAACTGCCCTGTCCGCCTCAATATCCAGCTTGACCACATTTGTGGCAACTGGAAAATCAAATAACGCCCCGATCCGGAACATGGTCTGCATGCCGCCCTCATCAATGGATTCTTTGCCCGTAAAAATCAGCCCGGGTTTTCCATCATGTTCAATGGCTGCCTTAAGGGCAAGGGCAGTTACCCTGCTGTCGTAATTTTTCTCTTTGGCAATCAAAATCCCTCGATCAGCCCCCATGGCCAGGGCAGACCGAAGGGTTTTTTCAGCATCTGCTTTACCCAGGCAGACCGCTATCACTTCAGTACCGGGCAGATTATTTTTAATTCTGGCAGCTTCAGTAAGTGCATGCTCATCATAGGGGTTTAAAAGAAAGTTTACATTTTCATCAATACTGTTTTTACCGATTATGGAAATATTAGCGGCAGAATCAGGAACATGCTTGATACAAACATAGATTTGCATCTATTATCCATTAACTGAAAAAGAACTATTATAATTTATCTCCCGTTTTCTTGAGAAAAAACCCACATTGGTTGACCTGTCAGTATACTTGAACTTGTATTGCAAGGGCTCTTTATCATGATCCAGACCCTTTTCGCAGGCATCGATCAACTTGGCCATCATGTGCCCGACAACGGGTGCATTTTTGTACTGGTTTCCACTGGTCCCGATTGCCATATAATACCCTGGCAGATCAGACTTATCATAAACAGGAATCCAGTCATCAGAGCAGTCATAAAGATCAACAACCCCTTTTGGCTGGTTGGGTACGGAAAGCGTTGGAATCCGTTTGCCAAGCCTGTAGCACTGTGCTTTCCACTGCTCTTCAGTGAGGACATTATCCTTGCCATGCCCGCCTTTGCCGGCATAAAAGGTGTCAGGATCAACCCATTCCTGGGGATCGCAGTCCGGATCTTCACTGCCGACCAAAAATGTATTCCCCACTTCAGGGCGGACATAGCAGCCGATATCTCCATCAGACATGTGATACCCGTCATTGAGATAATCATATCCTTCAGGTGAAGGACAATACATGACTTCATGGCGAAGTGCCTTTGTTTTAATGTTGCAGCCTTCCCATACACCTTTGGCCATCTTATTAATCTTAAAGGAATGGGGCCCGCCAACATTAACAACAATCCGCGCATCAATCCGGGTGCCGTCTTTCAATGTAATGCCTGTTACTTTGCCATTTTCACTTCTGATATCAACTACCTCGGCATTAAACATAAACTTGGCGCCCTTTGCTTCAGCAGCCCTCATGATATTATGGGCAGACAGGGTCGGGTCATTGACATAACCGCCTTCAGGGCAGAAAATTCCCCCTTCAAGCTCTTTTACAGGTTCATTATAAAACGCCGGGTCTTCAGGACGAGTGATGGGCCAGAATTCGTGGAGATCAACAATGGGAATCATTTTTTTTATTTTATCATTATCCCATTCTTCGTACTTCACACCCACTTCATCATAATTTTTCTGAACTTTTTTCCAGTCGTGCCCCTGGGATTTGACCAACAAAGATCCTGTGTTCATGTACCTGGCAAGTCCTTTTTCATCTTTTACATTATCCAGATATTTTTCCCAGTTCAGCCAGTATTGAAAGCCCTCATAGGCCATGGCAACGCCGTCGGCAGTAGAGTAATGGGCTCTTACAATGGCACAAGATCCAGCGGTTGAGCCTTCTCCGGCATCTGTATGCTTGTCAACAGTAAGGGTTTTGTATCCGATTTTTGAAAGCTCGTAAGCGATTGGGCATCCTATTACACCGGCTCCAATGATAATTGCATCAAATTTTTTGTCCATGTTTTTTTTCTCCTTCTATTTTGTTTCTCATAGAAAACCTGAAAATTCTTAACCCAATTGCTAAACCCAACTATTGGGGTCTGACCCCGATTACCGGTTTATTAAAGAGCCTTGATCCAGTTGGTAAACCTGCTTTCGCCGGCTGGTTGCAACCCAAACTCTTCACCTGAGGCAAGAATGGAATGGATCATATCTCTTCCATATCCTCTTGAGCAGGTCAATATAATTCCTGTACTATCAATCTCTTTACTCAATGTCACTATCTGACACGGCACATGGGAAAAAGGACCCTGAAAAAGGAAAGGTGCCTTTCTTTGATTATCCATAAAATCAAGGGCTGTCAATTTCTCACAGATTGAAAACACATTTTTCCCGATCAGCGCGATACATAAGGTTGATTCTGTGACATCCGTATATCCGGGGTCAGCCGGCATGCTGACATTGTCCTGCCCGTTAAAATTAAACAATGAGACCTGTGTGCGGTTCATGCGATTGGCAAGAATACCGTTTTCAAGAACACAATCGCCTGGTGTTGCAGGAATAACAATTCCAAACGGTTTTATGACTGCAAGGTTGGCATCCTGTAGATCAAACCGCGGTTTGTGACTCAAGTCAACCAGGAATGGCCCGTCACCTTCTCCATGGTACTCCATAACCACCGCCCAATTATCCCTTGTCTCAGTTTTAAGGGGTGTACTTTTCAATACAACCGGGGAAACTCTTTGTATCTCTTCCATGATTTGTCCTTATATTTTCATCCGTTTGCCTTCTGGATCATAAAACGGCATGGCAACTACTTTTCCATAAATCCTTTCATCACCGCACTCATCCTCAAAAATCGTGAGCCTTGTGCCGATTTTGGAAAGAGGTGCCTCAACCAGGGCCATTCCCACAGCTTCCTTTAATGAAAAGCTGTCCCTTGCCGTAGCAATATATCCCCTGACCTTGTCATCCACAATCAATGCACCATCCCTGGGAGCTCTTCCATTGTTTTCCATTTTAAAGCCCACAAGCTTAAGCCGGGTCTGATCATTTTCTGCCTGGCGCAACGCCACAGCACCCACGGTTTTTGCCTCTGTTTTTTTGCGATCCCACAAAAAACCAAGGCCCACATCCAGAAGATTGGTTCTCTGTTCAGATTCCATACCCAGGATGATATGACATTTTTCCATACGAAGCACGTTCTGGGCTTCAACACCAAAATTTAATATATTGAATTCTTTTCCCGCTTCCTTGAGCATGAGCCACACAGCCTTCATATACGAAGATGGCACATGCAGCTCATAGGAAAGTTCGCCCACAAATCCCAGGCGCATGGCTCTTGCAGGAATTGTATCCTGTATTTTAAAGGTTTTGTATTCAGAATACCCAAAAGCTTCATTTGAAATATCAATATCCACAACTTTTTCAAGCACCTTCCTTGAATTGGGTCCTGAAAGATTTATGACCCCCATGGCATCTGTAAGGTTTACAATGGCAAAATCCCACCCATCATACCGGGTGTGGTATCTGATCCATTCAACGGTCTGTCCTGCACGGCCACTTGATGTTGTGAAATAATAATCATTTTCTCCCTGTTTGACGACAACCCCATCATCTATCACGCAGCCATCATCATTACACATGGCAGAATATTTGATCCGTCCTTGTTTTAATTTGGACATATCTGAGATAAATACCCGCTGGAGGGCTTTTAATGCATCCGGCCCATGGAGTCTGAACTTACCAAGGGTTGATCCATCCAGCATTCCCACATTTGATCTGACATTTTCAATCTCTTTTTTACAGGATAATCATCGGAAAAATATCGAGCCCGTTGCCATACACCGAGATTCCTGAAAATTCCACCTTCTTTTCTCTGCATCTCATCCATGGGCGTTATTTTGAACATTTTGTGATTGACCCCGGCATAGGTAGCAATCAATGTGGGAACAAGGGGAGGCCTGACATTGGTGGGTCTGATGGAAATATCGGGCAGGGCCTGATATTTAGCCACATATAAGGGCAGGTTATGACCGGGGATACCGCCCTGTCCCGGTCCTAATCCCGTGGCTGTAAACCGCTTGATCAGTTCCGGCATATCAAAGCCCTTATCTATGGCCTGTTTAATATTTTTAATGGTTGCATCTTCATCAAAACAGATAAAACTCTTACGACCTTTTACCGGTGCGGTTACAAGCTTTGTCCCCCGATCCGGTCCCGGAAGGTTTTCCAGAGCTTTTTTTGCTTCACCGATTTCCCTGATGGAACAATTTTCACAGTCAAAGGCAGCCTTTAAACCTGCAAGAGTGCCTGACGTTTCAATAGACAAAGGATCATTAAGACCTAAAAGACGACCTGCGGCATGCATTTTTTCCGGCATTTGATCCGGCAGGAAAAACCCCGTATGGTTATCATACTTAAGGGTTCCCCGGGCCACGGTAATATGACCGGTAACAGGTGTCATCCCGGCCGATGCCACAACAAGATCGCAGTCAAATGTTTTTGACACCTGACCGTCAACACTTGCAAGACTCACTTTTTTTACAAGTTTTCTGCCATGGGCTTTTGTGGCCACCCACCCTTTTAAAAACAAAATGTTCTTGTCCTGTATTTTTTTCAACAGCACCGGGTTCTGACCATCTTCCCTGATATCGGCAATACATCCAATGGCAAGGCCAAGGTCGGAAAGTTCAAGCGCGGC
>JAOZRF010000428.1 GCA_029940245.1 Desulfobacula sp. | reverse complement strand
CTGTAAATTCTCTATTTGTATAAAATAATTGATATATTAGTCTTTAAGCATGCATGCATGCAGTTACGGAGGAAAGAACTTTGGAATTAATTGAATTAAGCGCAAAAATAAGAGAAACTACTGGTAAGGGTGCTGCCAGAAAATTAAGAAAAAATTTTGAGATACCTGCTATTGTCTACGGGGCAAAGAAAGATTCAGAAATGCTTTCCATTAACACCATTGATTTTACTAAAATCATTCGGAAAAATGGTACCATGGGTCTTTTTTTTAATCTTAAGATTGAGGGTGATTCTGGAAAAAACAAGACTGTCATGCTTAAAGAGATGCATATGGATACTTTTGGCTTGAATTATCTGCATATCGATTTTCACGAGATTGATATGGCTGAAACGGTTACCATAAGTGTTCAGGTTGAAGCCATTGGTAATAGCAAGGGCGTCGAAGAAGGGGGTATCCTCCAGATTGTCAGACGTGAGCTTGATGTGATTTGTAAACCGACTGACGTACCCGACACCATTCAGATTGATATTACGGACCTTGATGTTGGTGATGCAGTTCATGTGGAGGATATTGATCTGGGTGAAAATGTTGAAATCAACCATGAAATTAATTTTACGGTTATTACAATTGTAGCACCATCATTAGAAGAGAAAGAAGAAGGTGAAGAGGATGAAGAGCTAGATCTGGAAGATGAAGCTGCTCCTGATGCTGAAGAGACTTTGCAAGAGTAATCCTTTTTGTAGATGTCGGATTCAAAATATAAAATTATAGCGGGTCTGGGCAATCCAGGTAAAAATTATGCCCACACCCGTCATAATATCGGTTTTTTAGTCGTTGAAGCATTGGCTTCAAAATCCCGCCTTTCCATTGATAAAATCCGTTTTGATTCTGAGTATGTAAAAGCCATGATTAAAGGTCAGGATGTATTCCTTGTGAAGCCTTTAACCTATATGAACAAAAGTGGATTTCCTGTTCATAAATTTGCTTCCTATTATAAAGTTGATATAAAAGATATTATTATTGTCCATGATGATATAGATCTTGAATTTGGAAAAATAAAAATTGTTCAAAGCCGTGGGCATGGTGGGCATAACGGCGTGCGATCCATTATTGATGCGTTTGGTAAAAAGGATTGTACTCGAATCCGGGTAGGGGTAGGCCACCCTGGATCAGGTGGGGATGTGACAGGCCATGTTCTGGGTAGCTTTTCCCCTGATGAAGTAAAAATATTGGATACTTGTATTGACACAGCCTCGGATGCCTGCCTTTATATCCTTGAAAAGGGTGTCACCCCTGCCATGAATTTATTTAACACCAGATGATACCCTGAAGTTCCATAATATTATGGTAAGAAATACTATTTTCGGCAAGAATATTGATTGAAAAATCTCTGTTTTTTCGCAAAGAGATTCTCTATCCTTAAGGTTTCACGATTTTAACTTAAATTTATTTTATTGACAATACTGTTAAAATATGGTTTTCTATCTGAGAATAGGTTAATTGTTTCCATAATAAAAGACGGGAGATCTAATGGGTGAAAAATTCATGAACACCAAGGTAAAAGAAGTCGTAACAACTAAAAAAGAATTTTTCAAGGGTGATCTGGCAGTTTATCCTGCACACGGTGTTGGTTGTATTGAATCAATAGAGAGCAAGGAGATAAATGGTGACACCATGAATTTTTACATGATGAAAATCGTGGAAAATGGAATGGTGATCATGATTCCGACTGCAAATGTTGAATCAGTGGGATTAAGGGAAGTCATTCCTGAAACAGAGGTTCCTGAAGTCTACAAGGTTATGCAGGAAAAAGCACAGGGTGCTGATAACCAGACGTGGAATAGAAGATACAGAGAATATATGGACAAAATCAAAACCGGTTCCATCTATGATGTTGCAGAAGTTTTCAGGGATCTTTTCCAGTTAAAGCTTGAAAAAGATCTTTCCTTTGGTGAACGTAAGCTTCTTGATACGGCTCAGAATTTATTGGTTCAAGAATTGTCTACTGCCAAAGATATTGATGAAAAATCCATGATGCAGGAAATTGAGGATCTTTTCAACTAATCCCTCTTTAGAATTAAACAAATTTGAAAACCGACGGGCAATGGAATCGTTCGTTGGTTTTTGTTTATGAAAATAAATATTAAAATACCTGAAGATCTCAAAGATACCCGCCTTGATACTGTAATTTCTATTTATAACCAGTCCTGTTCAAGAAGCCTTGCTGTAAAATTCATAAATACAGGCGCTATCCTGGTTAATAATGAAAAAAAGAAACCCGGGTTTAAGCTAAAATCAAATGATATTATAACGGGAATTATTCCTGATCCAGAGGATGAAATTCCCGTGCTGTCTGAAAATATTCATCTGGATATTGCATTTGAAGATGATCATATTCTTGTTATTAATAAAGAGCCGGGAATGGTTGTTCACCCTGGCCCGGGGAATTTGTCCGGAACCCTTTTGAATGCATTGTTATTTCATGAACCCAAAATTAAAGCAGTGGGCCAGGACCCTTTCCGATCCGGTATTGTTCACAGGCTGGATAAAGATACCAGTGGATTAATGGTTATTGCGAAAACAAAGACGGCTTTAGATTTTTTGCAAAAAGAATTCAAACAGCGACGGGTGGAGAAAAAATATCTTGCCCTGATTTCCGGAAATTTACCCGGGGATCAAGGAGAAATTAACCTTCCCATTGGCAGGCACCCCGTTAAAAGAAAAATAATGGCCATAAATCATAAAGATGGAAAACCCGCAAGAACAATATGGATCATTAAAAAACGATTTAAGTCGGCCTGCCTTGTTGAAGCGCTTTTAAAAACCGGGAGGACACATCAGATAAGGGTTCATTTTTATGCCATTGATCACCCATTGGTTGGGGATCTTATTTATCAACCCAGAAGATACCGGAAAAAAAAGAGTATAGCTGCCAGGCAAATGCTTCATTCCCGGCAGCTTGCTTTCA
>JAOZRF010000427.1 GCA_029940245.1 Desulfobacula sp. | reverse complement strand
CATTTGTTTTGATCGGCAAATCCGGGATAATTGAATACTATGTAGCGCTACTTTTGATTCATATGACAATGCCCCATGAAAGTACGGATAAGAACAAAAGCAATATTGTTGCGATGGCACAATTATTGATAACAGTTTTGTTAGAATCCATTTGTTGTTTTTTAAATGGGCAATTACAGGGGGTAATTGCAACATGTTTTAATCGTGAATAAATAAAGGAGATTTAAAATGGGAAAATTAAAAAAATATATAATGGTTCATGATACGCCTGGAGCTGACTGCAAAGATGTGCAGACCAATTGGAGAAAATTGGCAAAGGTCGAAACAGCTACGTGGGTGAGAACTTATTATAATGAAAATAAAGGCGTTCGTTATTGTATCTGGCTGGCCACCGGGGAAGAAGAGCTGAAGAATATTTTTACAGAGATCGGTATTAGCTGGGATTCTATCACACCTGTGGAAGAAACTGTTCCGGATCTTTGGGGAGAGAAATGGGACGAGCATCTGAAAAAAGATGCTGTTGCCGATAACCTTGGGAATTGATAAATACACAGGCACAACTCAATTTTATTACAAACAATTTTTAATATCTTGTGCATAATTTTCAAAATTATTTTTTAAAAGAAACCGTGATATTACTTGGCTGACTTTATCTGCTGTATCAACTCGATAAACTCCTTTTGAATCACGTCCTGTAATTTTTTTAGTATTTTCAACGATTGCTTGAAGCGATGCTGCTGTTATTTCAACATTAACATTAACAACAAGGGTTGCTTTTTCATTTGCCATAATTTTTTATCCTTTTTTATTTTATGAATCATTGTAAATCTCAAACTATTTGATCATCTTTGGTGCTATTACTTGAAATGGCTTTGCTCGAAACGCTTCAGTTTAATTTAAAATCCGAAATTAAAATAATCAAACACGATTCCCCTTTCTACGTCCGGCAAAAGCCGCCAACCCTGTCATGGTTAAAAGAAATAACCCGGCTACCAGTGCCATGGATCACTTACCAAAACGTTTAATTTGGCTATGGGTTTTATATAGAGTGTTTTACGACTGTGCAAGGATAAATATAAATTTATGTACCTGTTCAATAAAAATAATGCATTCAACGTTATTGTTTATTTGCTTTAATCCTATGATGTTATAAGATTATCAGACCGAAAGAAGACCTGATACTGTGCACAAAAACAATGCATTTTTGCGACTTGTTTCTGCCTGCAACATTCCACCCAATGACGTCTTTTTGATTAACCAGTTGAAATCATGCATATTATTTTTTTTAATCACTTTGGTATAAATCTTGCTTATACATTTTGCATGATGTGTTCAAACAGGCAAAACCTGAAACAAAGGGAAAAAAATGGAACCTCAACACGGAAGCCGGATATCAAAAAAAATGCCAGACTCGAATCCAGATGAACTTGCCAGACAATCTCTAGAAAAAATCAAACAGAAATTCTTTGTGATGAGCGGTAAGGGGGGTGTGGGAAAAACAAGTGTATCGGTAAACCTTGCCGTGGCCCTTGCCAATAAAGGATATAAGGTGGGTCTGCTGGATGTGGATATCCATGGCCCGGATATCCCCAGGATGCTGGGACTGACCGGTATACTGGCATCCGGCACAGACAAGAAACTGATGCCGATTCCTTTTTCTGATAATTTAAAAGTCGTGTCTATGGAGTCTTTGATGCAGGACAGGGATGAAGCGGTCATCTGGAGAGGACCGATGAAACATAACGCCATCCGTCAATTCATCGGGGAGGTCAATTGGGGGAATTTGGATTTCCTGGTTATTGATTCCCCTCCGGGAACCGGGGATGAACCCTTGACCATTGCCCAGCTGATACCGGATGCCAGGGCCGTCATTGTCACCACCCCCCAGGAAGTCGCACTGGCGGATATCCGAAAATCCATCAGTTTCTGTAAAAGTGTAAAGATGAACATATTTGGAATTATTGAAAACATGAGCGGTTTCACCTGCCCCCATTGTCACAAGGTCGTTGATATTTTTGGAACGGGTGGGGGTGAAAAAACAGCCCTGGCATATGACCTCAATTTTCTGGGAAAGATTCCTTTTGACCCTGACATGGTAAGGTGCGGGGATGAAGGCATTGCTTTTCAAAACAAATTCAAGGACGCTTTGATTACAGATGCATTTAAAAAAATTGTAGAAAGAATGAAACCCAATATTTAAACATAAGCCGTTTTATTACAGGCTTTAACCAAAGGAAATTTATCATGGCAGTATTACCCGAAGAAGTCAGCAAAGAATGGGAAAATCGTAAAGGCCCCATCGTCTTGTCAACAGTTAATAAAGAAGGTGTCCCCAACTCCATATACGCAACATGCGTATCCAAATACGACGAAGAGACCCTGGTTGTTGCCAATAACTTTTTTTCAAAAACACTGGAAAACATAACCGCCGGAAGCACAGGGTCTATCCTGTTCCTGACCAAGGAGAACAAATCCTATCAGATCAAGGGAACGATTGAATACCACAAAGACGGCCCTGTGTTCGACGACATGAAAAAATGGAATCCTAAAAAGCATCCCGGCCATGCAGCAGCCGCATTAAAGGTCGAAGCGGTGTATTCAGGAGCCAAAAAGCTGGTATAGGCAAAATTAAACATCCTTTCAGGAGTGATACATGGATCGAATAAAAGTCTTTGGCCCCATGCTCAGCATCCGTATGTAAAATAATATTTTTATCAATGGATTGTCCGGGACTTCGTGCTGGGTGCAATCCCGTTTAGTGGCACAAATTTTTAATCATAGTTTTCTATCTGTCATGTCATAGAAAATCTGTTGTACTGGTTAAGAAATAGCTGAACTCTTGATTCAGGAGCATGTATATTGGTTTACATGAACAGAGTCTTAACCATTCAAGGACGTCAACTTTTGACATCTGATGCGGACGTCGGCCTGATCATCTGAAACGGCAGGGATACCACACCGAATGGAAAGA
>JAOZRF010000426.1 GCA_029940245.1 Desulfobacula sp. | reverse complement strand
AATATGGTGGACTCAACCTGTTTCATTTCATCGGTGATGAATCTTTCAGCATTCACAAGGGTCTGTTTTCTGATATAGTGATCCGGAACCAAAGCTGCCTGAACTTTGGACACCTCGATAAAATAACCAAACACTTTATTGTATTTAATTTTAAGAGAAGACAGGTTTGTTTCTTTTTTCTCTGTTGCCTCAGCTTTTGCAATCCAGGATTTGCCATCCCGGGAAATTAACAGCAGTTCATCCAGTTCAGGGCTGTAGCCATCATTGATTAAACCGCCTTCATTCAGGATATGGGGTGCATCTTCCCGGATGGCTTCTTCTATCAGACAGGATAGAGAATCCAGCTCTTTTAGCATCATTCCCTGGTTTTCGATATTTTCCCCGGTTAGTATTGGACTTTTAAACAAGGAAAGTTCTTTGAACAGATGAGGCAGTTTTTTTAAAGAATTTTTAAGGGCAATCATATCCCTGGCATTGCCCTGGCCCATGGATATTTTGCTGCCAAGACGCTCAAGGTCATACACAGATTTTAAATGGGTTACGATCAATTGATGGATATGGGATGCTTTGGTGATTTCTTCAATACAATCCAGGCGTTCCCGGATTGTATTTTTATCAATCAATGGGTATCTGATCCAGTTTTTGATCAGTCTTGAGCCCATGGCCGTAATCGTCCGGTCAAGCACCTGGATCAGGGTTCCTTTTTTATCCAGGGTCTGTATATTGGTAAGTATTTCAAGATTTTTGCAGGATCTGTCATCAATCACCAGAAAATTTTTCATGTTATAAGGTATAATCTGGAAGATATGTCTGGTGTCCTGTAGCTGAGTGGTCTGAACATAGGACAGGATGGCACCTGCGGCAGAAATGGATGCAGCCATATGCTCCACACCGAATCCTTCAAGACTTCTGGTTTTAAATTTGCTTAAAAGCCTTTCCTTTGCGTCTTCAACATAAAAGTCAGTTTTGTCAAGATAGGTGATTTGCCTTCCATTAAAAACCTGACGGATATAGTTATAGGCAGGATCTTTTTCAAAATTGGAAGGCAGAAGAATTTCTTTGGCATCAATTTTTAATGCTTCGTCAATAAGTTCAACGGGTATTTTTGACTGCCTGGATTCAACCTGTGTTGTTTTAAAGGTTCCTGTTGAGATATCAAGATAGGCAATGCCTGCAGCATCCCTTGTTTTTGCCAGGGCCAGAAGAAAATTATTGGACCCTTTATCCAGTAATTTTTCATTTAAAATCATGCCCGGGGTGATGACCCGGACAACCTGCCTTTTGACCAGTCCTTTTGTTGCCGAGGCATCTTCCATCTGTTCACATACTGCAACCTTGCATCCATTTTCAATCAGTTTTGCAATATAATTGTCAGCCGCGCGAAAGGGAACGCCGCACATGGGCATGGGGTCGTCTGCATTTTTATTTCTGGAAGTCAGGGCTATCCCCAGGATAGGAGCTGCCTTTGCTGCATCTTCAAGGAACATTTCATAAAAATCTCCCATCCGATAAAACAAAATTGCATCTTGATATGATTTTTTGATGGACAGGTATTGTTCCATCATGGGCGTATTATTTTTTTGGCTCATGCGATAGCTCTGTTTTCGCAGAATCAATTAGTAGTATCGGATGCATCACCTTCTTTGCTGCCGGTTTCAACTGGATTTGGTACAGGCTGTTTGGTAACCGGTTCTTTTTTAAGCTCTTTTTTTATATAGGGATCATGCTGGAACACGTCCAGTTCTGATTTTAAAGCAGCAAGTTTTTCTTTAAAGGAGGCTATGGTAGCATCTTTTTTTTTGATATTTTTTTTTAAACCAAGTTGTATAACAAATCCCCTGATGCCGGTCAGAAAAAGCCCCAGAAGAAAGCAGATTCCCAAATAAGCAATATTTTGAAGCTCTGGTATGGTCCAGTTCCAGGAAAAGATTTTAAGATCAATTTTCAGTGCTGTCTTTGCCATGAAATAATCTAAATTCTGATAAATAAAGATCCCGATAAAAATTAGCAGGATCAGCCACAAGAGATATTTAATTTTTTTCATTAATCTACTCCATATTTTATTGTATACAGTTAAATATAATTAATCATAGATCAATTTTTTTTATTTTTCAATTCTTCTTTTAATAACTCAACTTTCGGTCTTAAGTTCTTGCAGACGGGGCCAGGCTTGTTTTATTGTGTTTTATCAATAAATCTATATCAAAAATGCAATAATGCAAGCCTGACCCCATTCATTAAAGAAAAACCGGATGAATCCAATTTATGTCAGTATAGGTTGAAAAAAGACTCCAGTTTAAATGTTTTGGTAAAACTTTTTTAGATATTTCAAAACAGGAAAAATGAAGGTGGGGCGGTAACAGCGGGTTTTTATACGTATCACACACCCTTGCAATGACCTGTTTGTTTTGGATGATATGACCAATTTTCAAATCCTTTTCAGGGATAATATGGGCATAAACAAAAAGGATCCTTTTGCTGGAAGATATTGAATTTTCATATTCAACCACAAGGGTTTGACCCAGAAAATCATCACAGATATTTAAAATAGCCCCATCCTCCATGGCTGGTACCTTAATGGAATCATCAAAACAATGCATTTTTTCTGGATGTGTTCTGTAATAGGTGATGTCGATTCCTTCATGGGCAGAATGCCTGTATTTAAAATCTCCCCACCATTTATCCATACTTGAAAAAAGCATCCCGCAACAAAACAGCCACTGAACTTTCTGGTCATCTCCCAGGCCGGACAGGTTGTTGACCTGGGAAATAGTCTCAAGATAGTCAGAGAACCTTTTCATTACATGGCTTTTAAAATTATTTTATGGCTCATAAGATTAATATCAGCGATCATGGCCTTAACCTCCATGTTTTCTCCTAAAAGACCTTTTAAAAGAAAGGTATCTTTTCCAACCGGGCTTATGGCAGCCACATTTTCCATGATCAGTTTTTCATCATTGTCTTTTCTTAAGTATT
>JAOZRF010000053.1 GCA_029940245.1 Desulfobacula sp. | reverse complement strand
TTCCCAGAAGTCCAATAAACAGTCGGTCTCCCCTTGTGGTTGAAATGGGTAAAAAACCTTTACGTTCAATAGTGGGTGAAAAAACCTGCCACACTGTCATGGAGATCAGGATTAAACCAATGGTTATAAAAAATATTGCAGTGGGAAGTGTCCATGCCATCCATTCTAAGGTCATAATAACTCCTTTTGTTAAACCCGTCCCATGGCAAAGCCCTTTGCCAGGTTATTTCTCACAAACCAGATAACAAGGGCACCGGGTACAATGGTCAGGATCCCTGCAGCAGCCAGCAGTCCCCAGTCTAACCCGGAAGCGCTTACAGTACGTGTCATGGTTGCTGCAATGGGTTTTGCGTTTGTTGTGGTCAAAGTCCTTGCCAATAAAAGCTCTACCCAGGAAAACATGAAGCAGAAAAATGCAGTAACACCGATTCCCGATCGTATCTGGGGAATAAAGATAGTTAAAAAGAATCTGGGAAATTTGTACCCGTCAATGAATGCGGTTTCATCTATTTCTCTGGGAACTCCTGACATGAATCCTTCAAGAATCCAGACGGCCAATGGTACATTAAAAAGACAATGGGCAAGTGCAACGGCAATATGGGTATCAATCAGACCAAATGTTGAATATAGCTGAAAAAATGGCAGTAGAAATACTGCGGCTGGTGCCATCCTGTTGGTCAAAAGCCAGAAAAACATATGTTTGTCTCCAAGAAAGCTGTATCTTGAAAAAGCATAGGCAGCGGGAAGAGCTGTGACAAGGGAAATTACCATGTTCATGGTCACATAAATGATAGAATTGATATATCCTGAATACCAGGAAGAGTCTGTAAAAATTTTAATATAGTTGTCAAAGGTAATATGTTTTGGATAAAGGGAAAAAGTGCTTAAGATATCTGCATTGGTTTTCAGGGACATATTCAGCATCCAGTAAATGGGGAGCATTAAAAGAAAAATATAAACCATAAAAAATAAGGTTCGTTTTTTTATTCTCATGATTTTTCTCCTTTTCCAACATTTTTTAAGACCTGGTAAAATATAAAGCAGAACAACAGTATGATGAGAAAATAAACCAAAGAAAAAGCTGCGGCAGGGCCTAGATCAAACTGCCCCACAGCAACCTTTACAAGATATATGGATAAAAAAGTTGTGGTATTACCAGGGCCGCCTCCGGTCAGGACAAAAGGTTCTGCATAAATCAGAAAACTGTCCATGAAACGAAGCAACAGTGCTATGGTGAGAACCCCTCTCATTTTAGGCAACTGGATATACCAGAATGTAGCCCAGGTAGAAGCGCCATCAATTTTGGCTGCCTGGAAATAAGCTTCAGGAATGGCGCGAAGTCCTGCATAAGATAGAAGTACAACAAGGGGGGTCCAATGCCATACTTCCATAAACATCAACGTTATCCATGCCTGAAGGGGGTTTGATGTATGATCAAAGGCAATCCCCATCCCATTTATGGCAGCACCGAACAGACCGATATCCGGCCGGGTGAATATAATCCAGATTGTTCCGATAACATTCCAGGGGATCAGCAGGGGCAAGGCAATGATAACCAGGCTGATGGAGGCTGTCAGGCCTTTTTTGGGCATCATTAACGCGATAAGGATACCAAGGGGCATTTCAATTAAAAGCACAAGTCCGGAAAAGATTAACTGCTTCCCTAATGCATCATGTAACCTTTTGTCGGCGAGAACTTCCTTAAACCACTCAAGCCCCACAAAAACGCGTTGCCCCGGACCAAAAATATCCTGCAGGGAATAGTTGACTACCGTCATCAAGGGAATGATGGCACTGAAAGCAACCAATATAAAAAACCGGCAAAACAAGAAACCAGGCTTTGTTATCTTTCCATTTGTCCATAATTAGTGATGCTCCAAACTTAATTTTTTAAAAGCATGTCGTCGCTAAATAATCTGATCCAGTTTTCAGAGAACTTGAGCCAGGCTTTTTCAGAAGGACAGGTTTTCCCTTCAGGTAACCTTGCCCTTAAAATGTTATTGTTCCCCAGGATTGTCGTAACAATTTTATAGCTCCCTTGATCTTCAATTGATTTGACAATTGTCGGTACACTTCCTTCAACCTTAGTATTATGTATTTCCAGATAAAGTGGCCGTATGCCAAGTTCAATTTTTCCTATGGCTTTTGCGCCAAGTGCCGCTGTTTGATTATTTAATTTAATTGCTATATCACCAACCATGGCCTGGTTGCCCTCTATGGTGCAGGGCAGAAAATTCATTCCGGGGCTGCCGATAAAATATCCTACAAATTTGTGGCTGGGGTTTTCAAAAAGTTCCTGGGGAGTTCCGATTTGAACAATCGCACCTTCATACATGACAATAACCTGCTCGGCAAAAGTCAGGGCTTCTATCTGGTCATGGGTTACGTACAATAGGGTTAATTTTAATTGTTCATGAACCTGTTTGAGTTTGCACCGCAGCTGCCATTTCAGATGGGGATCGATAACCGTAAGGGGCTCATCAAATAAAATAGCGGCTACGTCACTTCTGACAAGCCCTCGTCCCAGGGATATCTTTTGTTTGGCATCTGCAGTGAGGCTGGCTGCTTTTTTATTAAGACTGTCTGTCAAATCAAGAATCTGGGCCACTTCCAGAACCCGTTTTTCAATGTCTATTTTATTAAATCCACGATTTTTCAAGGGAAAAGCAAGGTTGCCATAGACGCTCATGGTATCGTAAAGAACAGGGAACTGAAAAACCTGGGCAATGTTTCGTTTTTCAGTGGGAAGACCCGTAACATCTTTTCCATCAAACAAAACCCGGCCTTTGCTGGGAGTCAGAAGTCCTGAAATGATATTCAGCAGAGTGGTTTTTCCACAGCCGGAAGGACCTAAAAGTGCATATGCACCCCCATCATTCCAAATATTGTCAATCAATCTTAACGCATAGTCTGCCTGGTTCTTTGGTTTAGCAATATAACTGTGAGCAACATTATCTAAAGTTATTTTTGCCATTCATGTCTCCTATTCACGGCCTGTTCAAACAGAAAAATTTTCCGGCGATAAAATAAGTTCTCCAGATTTGGAAAAAACAAATAAACTTGCCGGGTCAAGATAAAACAGGATTTTTGAATTAATTTTTTTAGAATATATACCCACTTCTTGAACGACAAGCTTTGTGCCGGCATAATTTACATGGAAAAATGTTTCAGATCCGTTTATTTCCGCCAGATCAAGAATTGCTTCTATTGCAGTATCAGTTTTATTTTGGGGATTTAAATACAGGTGATTGGAACGGATACCTGCAATATAATTTCCGGATGCCAATGATTTCATATGTCCTGTCAAGGGAATGGTCACATTTTGGCCCAGATGAAATACAGATCCTTCAACATGACAATTGATCAAATTAATGGGAGGATCACTGAAAATTTCAGCAACTTTAATTGTAGCGGGTTTATGAAACACTTCAGAAGTAATGCCGTTTTGAAGAACCCGTCCTTTATCGAGAATAACAATGTTGCCGCCAAGTTTCAATGCTTCTGACGGTTCTGTTGAGGTGTACACGACAATGGCATTCCTTTGTGCAAAGATATCCTGAAGGTCAATCTGAAGTTCTTCACGAAGTTTATAATCAAGATTGACCAATGGTTCATCAAGCAAAAGAAGATTTGTATCTTTGACCAGTGCCCGTGCAATAGCGCACCGCTGCTGCTGTCCACCGGAAAGTTCACCAGGCATTCTATCCAGCATATCCTCAAGATGCAGCATTTCAGCAGCTTCTCTGACCCGGCTGTCTATCATGCTTTTTCCCATCCCGGCAACTTTTAATGGCGAGGCAATGTTGTCATAGATAGTAAAGGAGGGATAATTGATAAATTGCTGGTAAACCATGGAAATGTTGCGTTTGCGGACGGATACTCCTGTCACATCCTTATTGTCAACCAATATTTTTCCTTTGGAAGGACGATCCAATCCAGCCAGGATTCTTAAAAGAGAAGTTTTGCCGGCCAAAGTTCTACCAAGAAGTATATTTTTAGACCCTGAATCAAAATTTAAAGAAATATCTTTTAGATAGATTTCCTTATTAACACTTAAGCTGATATTTTCAATTGTAATGCTCATTTGGAACTCCCATGGAAAGCAGGGTCAATGTTCATAAAAGCAAATATCATGTATTTAATAGTTCCGCAAGTGAAAAAAATGAAAATTTTCAAAAATTTATACTTTCAAAAATTTCACATTGAATTAGTATGAATTTAAAATCAATATGATTAGCATGGCATTTAAATTCTGTTTTTTAGAATATCTTTTAAATCTTTTTTTGTTAACGTTACAGGATTATTTTTTTGGCCTGTAACCGATACGATTTTGTCGATATCATCTCTGGTGATCCCGAATTGGCCAAGCAAAGGAATTTTCAACACTTGGGTCCATTCCATCAGGAGATTTGAAAGGGCTCTGGCATTTTCTATGGGGTTATTTTTTTTTGTTTTTCCAAGTATTTTCCCAGCATTGGCGTATTTTAAAAGTAAATTGCTTTCAGGGTCCAGGCGGATCAATGTTTCAATATTTTTTTGAGTGGTTTGTGCCAGCAATGTTCCGCAAACAATTCCATGGGGGATGGAAAAGCTACCACCAATAACCGAGGCAAACCCGTGGATCACACCAAGCCCGGCATTTGCCAGAGTCAGACCGGAAACATAGGAACCATAACAGAGTCTTGTGCGGGCATCCATATCATTGGGGTCTATTATTGCGGATTTTAAAACTGCATTTCCCATGATGCGTAAGCCTCCCAGCGCCAGTGAATCAGTCATTGGAGAGGATTTGATGGAGACATAGGACTCTATCAGTTGGGTTAACGCATCCATGCCGCAGGCAGCACTTATTTCCCTGGGGCAGGAAAGGGTGAGTTCCGGATCAACCAGCGCGATATCAGGAACGAATTTTTCATGGCGAAGGGATTTTTTAAATCCTTTTTTGCCGACCAGACTCAACACAGCATTTTGCGTTGCCTCACTTCCTGTTCCCGCTGTTGTGGGCACGGCAATGAAGGCAATTTTTTTGCCGTCATGGGTTTGAGCTCCCACACCTTCCAGATAGTCTGAGACCGATGTGTTTTTGGTGAGCATGGCGGAAACTGCTTTCCCAGCATCAATGACACTGCCGCCACCAATGGCAATGACAACCCGAATATTTTTTTTTCGATATGTCTGTACCATTTCATCAACCTGGTTGGGTGATGGCTCTGATGATATGGAGTAACAATATATCCTGGCCGAGTTATTTTCCAGAGCATTTAAAAGCCATTTGTAATGACTGGTTTTTTTAAAAGATTGCCCACCCGATACCAATAGCAGATTTTCACCAAAACTATTAATCAGTCTGGGAAGCAAGTTAAATTTGCCTGCACCAAAATGCAATTGATTATTTGCCACAAACTTAAAATCAAAAAAATTCATGGATACCTCATTATTTGCAATTATCCGAGATTGTTTTTTGTTTTTAACTTAAATCTTAAAACCTAAAACTTAAAACCGTGTCTGAACAAGGTTTTCGTTCAGTCACTAACTAATCCGTTGTCTGCAATAGTCTGAAAAGTGTTTTTCTGGCAAGCATGTCTCCGGATATAACACCTACCACACGTCCCTCTTCAACAATCGGCATTGCTGAGATGGAATTATTTTCAAGCATTCGAATGCAGTCTATGATCTTTGCATCCGGTGTGTTTGTAATCACGTCAGCCATCATTATTCTGGTAAGGGGAGCATCCATGGCCAGCTTTGATGCCATGGCCTTTGTAATATCCCAATTTGTTACAATACCGATCAATTTGCCTTTTTCAGATACAACATTAACAATGGGAACAGGGGTATCTACAAGTAGCTGGGCTGCGTCGGCAATATTCTTGTCCATTTCAATGGTTGGCGCTTCTTCCATGATGTCTTTTGCTGTTTTCGTTTTTTCCATTAAGGCGATCCGTTGAACGCTGATCTTTTCGGCAATTTCACAGGGCAGACTATTCGCATCCTTGCAAAGCCCGTCCACAAGCTCTTCCATATTACGTCGGATAGCAGTTTCCAATTTTTTAACAGCCGCTTGTCTGCGAATTTCAGCCAGTTCGGCAAATTCGTCCTGATTGTTTTCAAGCCATTTGTTGACACCGTCATGATCACCAAGAAGCTCGGGAGGGATCTCAAGGTGAGCCGGTGTCGGAATAATCCTTTCATGTGCCGCGTAAATAACGCCACCGGAATTCACCAGGTAATCTGCTGCGATCAAGATACCCTTATCACGGTAGACGTATCTCTCCATCCTTCTCCGGGCTGCTTTTTTTGCCGGCAGAGGTGAGTAACTGTTCCCGCCTTCAACAATAATCCGCCATTTGCCCATCCTGTCAATGGTCATGGAGGGATTAGACGACTCGTCCACGTCCAGGTAATTGAACATGGGAGATGCCGGTATCATGCAAAAAGCAGATTCAGCTAACAGGTTGTTGCTTGCCGTGGAAAATACGGTCTGCTTTGCTTCCGGTCCATCTGCACGCATGATTCGGTCATGATAATATTGTTTGGTGACAGACCCGAATTTTTTCCACATCTCAAACAATTCTTTCCAGGGAAGACCGTCATTGTTCAAAAGGTAGCCGTCGATATCGCTGATACCTTTAATAATGGGTGCATTGGACGGATCATAGTCATGAAAAATTCTTGCTGCATGGGCACCTACTGCACCAAATCCCTGGATCAAGACATCCATTTCAGAGGCACTGGGGATGATTATATCTTTGAATTGCGGCAGTTGTTTTAATTTAGGCAAGTGCTCAAGCAACTCTTTGGTGGCAACCACTACACCATTGGCTGCGCCACCGAGTTCATCAATCCGGTTCCCACCCATATCAGCCGGTTTAGATACACAATTGTTCAAGCCGTTTTCAATGCCAAAGGTTTTCATGTCTGCATCATTGGTTCCGACATCCGGACCCGGAATATAGATTTGTGTATACCGTTTGATAAGCTTTGCAAATCCCTTAATAATTTCAAATCGATCTTTCTTAGAAAGATTATCCGGTTTAACAATACCAGACTTACCACCTCCAAAGGGAAGATCTGCAGCTGCATTTTTAAGGGTCATTCCCCTTGCCAGGTTGTGAATATCATGGGGGGTGACGTTGGGAAGCATCCTGACACCACCCATTGAAGGCTGTCCCATGGCAAGATTGTCTACAACCAGGAAACCGCCGATTTCAATGGAGCTGTCTTCGATCCACATACAGGAAACCAGTCTGGGACCAAGGCGATCTACCGTAATTCCGAGGCGCTGAAGGCTATCGACATCCGTTGGTCCAAATTCAATAAACCTGAGTGAGCCTTCTTTTATCAGGCGTTTCTCCCGGATACTTTCGGGAAGGGCATTTTGTAAAAATTGATTCATTCTTGACGGTATCATTTTTTTCCCCTTGTTTTTTATTAACTCAACTTTCTGTTTTAAGTTCTTGCAGACGGGGTCAGGCTTGTTTTATTGTATTTTTATCAATAAATCTATATCAAAAATGCAATAATGCAAGCCTGAGCCCACTCACCACTCACCCACTCACATGGCTTCCAAGACCCTTTCTAAAGTGGCCTGTATGTGCTTTGTTATAACAATTTCGGCTGCTGCTGCATCATGCCGTTCAAGGATTTTGAAAATTGCAGAATGTTCATTTGTAGCGTTCTCTGCAATTTTCTTCTGTCCCATGGCGCCATAGCCTACCCATAAACACAGATCCCAGATTCCTTCCAATGCATTGATAATCTGGGGGTTGGTCGTCAATTCAGCCATGTAGCAATGAAAGCGTATATCATTTTGTAAAAATTGCATGACACTATCGAACTGATTAATATCTGCTAAAAATGGCCTGCAGTCTTCAAGTTGAGCATCCGTTATCTTTGGGGTGATATGGCGCATTACCTGTTTTTCCAGGGCCGTTCTGAATTCATAAATATCACTGACATCTTTATGACTCAGTACCTTTACCTGAAACCCCCTTTGGGGCAGGATATTGATAAAGCCTCTCATCAGCAGTTTTACTATTGCATCGTGAACAGGGGTCTTGGAAATTCCCAGCTCACTGGCAAGGACCTGTTCACTGTATATCTCTCCAGGTTTAAGCGTACCAAAGACAATCGAATCTCGAATCGCGTCAAACGCCATATCTTTTAGTGTTGGTGGTGTTTTTAAACTGTCGAGTGGTGAAAATTCGGGTCTCATTTGTATCCTTTAGATTACGACTATTGCTTACTCAACCTAAAAACAAAGTTTAATGCAAATTTTGAGCACAGATAACATCAATGCCGTTTTGCAACAGGGCAGTGGCTGTCTTATCAATTGCGTTCTGCTTATCAAGATAATTTAGCTCAAGTGTTTCCATCATCCCCTGCTTGATAATTTCTTCTTTGGGCATAAAGTATTCCAGAATGTTGCTGGGGTGTTCCCGCGTGATTTCAATGTCCGGGTCCCCGCCTTCGTGCTTGGCTGAGATATTGGGAACATCCCTGGCCAGATCAAGCAGATCATCTCGTCTGAGATAAGGCTGGATCACGATGCTTTTATACGTTTCCGTGATGTGGTGTTCAAACCGGACATTTTCTGTCAGGCCCATGGCCTTTCTTATGGCATTACTGGCACGGATGGTGTCTGTATTAACTGAATTGGAAAAATTAAACCCAATCAGGCTTGTTTTCCCATCATCACGAGAGAACAGCCTGGCTGCCATCAAGGTCCAGAAAGCTGCCAGTGGATTATCATTCCCCATGAATACAGAAATCTTGAATTCATTGTTAACCCCCAGCTTGTGAAGCAGATATCCGAGGAAAACAGTCCCCGGATTGGTGTTCAGCACCTGGGTCACCCCAAAATTTGTATAATAGTAAAGATACTCATCCGCCCATTTGTAGGGATAGTCATTAGGAGAGCCAATACCACCAAAATATCCGGTTATGGTATCTGGACCGCCAAGCATGTTATTGGATCCATCCGTTCCTTTGGTATCTAATGTTTCTACATAACTTGCGCCTACAATTTGCATTCCCGCTGCAACGGCCAGGATATCATTGTCAGCTTCCTGTTCTTTCATGAATCGGACACGAATGAAACGGCCCGGCATCAGCTGCTTTTTTTCAATGGCCATTTTAGCCTGGGTGATCAACCAGGGAAAAAAGTTCAAAGCACTGATCTCAAGCGTTACAGCCTTGCTTTTGTCCAGAACCATTGTATCAGCCTTGTCTCCCAGGTGTTTACGAAGATAATCTGCTTTGCTGATAAAGGCTTTTTTGTCACGCTGCTCCATCAGCCATTTCAGGCCGGCAAGCTGAGGTGCTTTTTTTTCTTCAAGGCGGACCATAAGGTTTTCAAGCTTTCCTGCTTCATCGTGTTTGCGATTGATTTCATCTATCCCGCCATATTTTTCTATCAAGGCTAAAAGTTTGTTAACCAATTCGTTGTCTGGGCTCATCAAAAATGAGTTGATTTCTTCAAAGCGCTTAGGATTTATTTTTAACTTTTCTCTCAGGTTGTTCATAAAACTTTTCTCCTCATTATTCTGATATATTTTTAAAAAGCGAGTTGGATTGTACTCCAAAAATTATTTAAATTTCTTTAACATCTCTTCAAAACGCTCTTCTTCGCCCTTGATAATATGGTAGCAATGCTGATCTTCTGGAAAGGCCTGTGTTTTTACATCTTTTATATATTCTTTGAATGCATTCGTATAAATTTTAGCAACGTCACAGTATTTTTTCACAAATTTAGGTGTAAATGCCTGGAACTGACCCACAAGATCGGAAACGATCAGCAATTGACCATCTGTATCCAGTCCGGCCCCGATACCGTATACTGGGATCTTTAATTTTTGGGTGATCACAGCGGATAATTCAGGCGGAATTGCTTCAAGCAGGATGAGCTGAGCACCTGCAGCCTCAATGGCTAAGGCATCCTTGATGACAAGTTCAGCCGTTTCAGCAGTTCGTCCCTGGGCCTTATGTCCGCCCAACTGGCCTGAACTCTGGGGAGTCAGCCCGATATGTCCACACACGACAATTCCCGCATCTACGATGGCTTGAACACGTGAAGCAGTCCTGACGCCACCTTCAAGCTTTATGGCATCGACATTGGCCTCTTTAAGAAACCGCCCGGCATTTGCAACTGCCACCTGATCGGATTCCTGATAGCTCATAAATGGCATATCCCCAATCACAAAGGCCGTTGGTGCACCACGGCGAACTGCTTCCGAATGAACAATGCACTGGTCCATTGTCACGGGAATGGTTCCCTGATATCCGTAGACGCACATTCCCATGGAATCTCCCACCAATATCATTTCAATCCCGGCGGCTTCCTGAAACTGAGCTGTTGGAAAGTCATAACAGGTCAGCCAACTGACCTTTTCATTTGCTGATTTTTTAAGGTAAAGGTCATTGATAGAAATTTTTTTTCTTGCCATGATAATTCTCCTTTAACAGTCATCCATTGTTATGAAATAAAACCTTAACTATTTTGAATCTGACATCTAAAATACTAACATGTTAGATGTAACTATATCAAACAAAATTTTGTTGTCAAGCAATAAACTAAGAAAATTAATTTTTAAAAAACTCTGGACGGGTGAATGAAGCCATGTGAAAAAATACGATCAAAGTTATTTTAAAACAGCAGTACCCCAATAGTTAAAGCTTGCTATTTTAAATCTGCTCATATAAGCCATATCAAGATGGTTGATTTTAAAACCGCCTTTTTCGATAAGGCTGGGTATATGCCTGTTCAGATTGCACCCGCCGCTTACCCTTTTCCAGATCGGGTTCATCCTGTTCTGCCATTTGTAGATATGATGGTCAGGTGATTTCCCATGCTCACAAAAAATCAGCTTGCCCCCTGGTTTTAAAACCCGGTTCATTTCAATTAAAGCCTTTAATACATCCGGAATTGAGCAAAGAGTATAGGTGACCACCACAGTATCTGCACAATTTTTTTCAAGGGGAATCTCTTCTCCGGACAAACCGATGAACTCAACATTGAATGGTAAATCAACAGCCTTTTTTTCTGCAATTTTCCGTAATTGTTCCGAAGGGTCCAGACCCCATAGAAAATCGATTTTTTCAGGATTATAAAAGGGCAAATTTAATCCTGATCCAATGCCGATTTCCAGGACTCGTCCAAAGGCCTGGGGAACAATTTTTATCCGTTGATCTGTCATGTCCTGTCCTGAGCAAACCCAGTGTGTCAGTTTGGGAAGAACATACTTATTATAGATATCCATTTTAATTCAGAGCCGGTTTTTTAAAATTTTTATCTTTCTTTAAAATTTGTTTTAC
>JAOZRF010000052.1:10982-11314 GCA_029940245.1 Desulfobacula sp. | reverse complement strand
AAAAAGAACCATTCCAAATAAAAGTGCCGTTGTTAAAATTAATGCTTTTTTCATCTTAACCTCCTGGTTTAAATATTAATAATTAATAATTATTTTGATAATTAAATTACCTGGTTTTTCCTCCCTCCTTTCTTTTTATGTTAAAAAGTTACAATCCCCAATCGTATTTGTAAAGGATTAATCCGAAAAAAATTTTATTTTTTAAGTATTATCCTTGCATCCACAACATCCAGCCCATGCTCATAAAGAATGATGGGATTCAGATCCATTTCCTCAATTTCAGGATAGGATTCAATCAGTTCAGAACACATGGATATTAATTTTCTCAATGC
>JAOZRF010000052.1:0-10972 GCA_029940245.1 Desulfobacula sp. | reverse complement strand
TCTAAAAGGATAGAAGAGCGGGTATCTTCCAGTATTTTTTTACAGGAAGTCTGATTGACGGGCAATACCCAGAATGTCACATCTTTCATGATTTCAACCATGATACCGCCCAGCCCATACATGATTACCGGCCCAAACTGCTCATCTACCTTGGTTCCAATAATAGTTTCAAGACCCTTTTGCGCCATTGGAGCAACAAGGACACCCCGGATGTCAGCTTCCGGGTTATAGGCATTCGCACTTTTAATAATCTGCTCAAATCCTTTTTTAACCTCTTTTTCAGAAATCAAATTCAGTTTAACCCCGCAGGCATCGCTTTTATGCAGGATATCCGGTGAAACAATTTTTAATACAACGCTCACTTGAGGTTTGCTGCTCACTTGACTTTCACTATTTTCTATAATTTTTTGTGCAATTTCCCATGCCTCATCGGAAGTTTTAGCCACCTTCCCCACAGAAGTAGGTGCGCCGTGAAGTTTGATCAATTGTTTTGCTTCATGCTCTAACAGCACATGACGGCCTTCTTTCCCGGCATTTTCAATAATCTGTACCCCTTCTTGCCTGGCACTGGCCCTCCAGTTAAAAACAAAATTAGTTTTTGCATGATAGGATTTTAAATAATTGCCATATTTACAAAGGGATGCCACACATTTGCAGGAAATGTCCAGGGAATCATGAACGGGTATGCCATAATGCCGTAGTAAATCAAGGGCATGGGACTCATAAGAACTATAAAGAGAATGCACAAAAATAGGCTTATTTTTCTTTTTTACCATTGCCCCGAATCGATGAGCCGCGGACTCTTCTCCAAAGATAAGGCTTTTTTCAAACCGGATGCCATATCCGCCAAAAAGGCCGACAACCAGAAGCCCGCCAACACTGGGATCTTGTAAAATAATTTTGGCACAATCTGCAAACAGGCTGGGATCAGAATCTGTCCCACCTGCCACATCAACGGGATTGGTTACGGATGCAGCTTCAGGCAGGATTTTCCTTAAATTTTCTTTTGTTTTTTCAGACAGTTCAGGCAGATTGATGCCATAATCCGTTAAAAGGTCTGCTGCAATGGTGGCATGCCCCCCGCCATCGGCAAGGATGGCAAGGGCATTATTTTTAATCGCGGGTTGACTGGAAAGCGTCTCTGCCACGGGGAAAAGTTCATCTGAATTCTCAATCACGATGATGCCGGCACGTCCATAGGCCCGATTTGCCACTTCACTCATCCCTGCAAGAGATCCGGTATGGGACCCTGCCGACTTTTTCCCTGTTGCCGACCGGCCGCTCTTTAAAAGAATAATCGGCTTTTCTTTACTTGTTTTATGTGCTTCCTGAAGGAACTTACGGCCCTCACTCATCCCCTCGACATACATGAGGATGGCTTTTGTATCCGGATCATTTCTGAAAAATTCAAGATACTCATGAAACTTGATGTCTGACTCATTTCCCACCCCTACATAATAGGTAAACCCCTCGTGCTTGCGGATTGTGGCCTCTGTAATCAGTGTCAGCGCCATGTTTCCGCTCTGGCAGAGCAGGGCTATGTGTCCTTTGGGGGCATTCTGGATTCCCACAAGATTCATATTGCTTTTCATATTGATCATTCCAGACGTATTCGGCCCGATCAGTCTGACACCCGTCTCTTTTGCCGCCATGACAACCTGCTGTTCAAGTTCCTTTCCTTTGGCACCCAGTTCCCTGAAGCCACCGGCAATAATAACAGCACCGGAAACCTTTTTTTCACCGCATTTTCTTAAAATGTCTGGAATTGTTCTGGCCGGGGTTGTAATCAAGGCAAGATCTACAGAACCTTCAATATCACTAATATCTTTATAACATCGAAGCCCTAAAATCATATCTTCTTTTGGATTAACCGGATAAATCTGTCCTTCAAAGTCATCTGCCAAAAGGGTTTTAATGGCCTGGTATCCCCGCTTTGTTTTATTTTTTGATGCACCGATGATGGCAACGGACTTGGCATTGAGCACTTTATCTAACATAATTTTTTCCTTTGATTATTTTTTTCTCTGCTCAAAATTTTCCAAAGAGTGTTCCCTGTCTTTGGTTGAAACACAGGCCAGACAGGCTTCAATTTCATAATCCATCAAGGCTTCAAGGCTTGCTTCTCCCTGGGCCATGAGAAAACCCTTTTTAATGAGCTTCAGAGAAAAAGACGAGTTGGCAACAATTTTTTTTGCCATGGCAAGAGCTTCATCCATCAACTCTTCAAGGGGAACCGCTTTATTGACCAGACCTATTTTCCAGGCTTCCTCACCCGTGATATTTTCTGCGGTAAATAAAAGTTCCCTTGCCTTGCCCGGTCCTACCAAATCCTGAACAAGACGAAATGCACCACCCGTGACAGATGAGGTTACCCTTGCCTCGGGGGAACCGATAAGGGCCTCTTTGGCTGCAATTCGGATATCACAGGCCAGGGCAAGTTCGTACCCTGAACCCAGGGCATACCCATTAATGGCTGCAATGGTGGGTTTTTCAAACCGGATAATTTTTCTTGATGCTTCCTGAAGAGATTCAAGGTAAGCTCTGTAATCTTCAATGCTTCTGTCCTTTGAATCTTTCAGGTCAGCCCCGGTTGAAAAGGCACGGCCTTCCCCGGTAATAATCAGCGCCTTAACATCTTTGTCCTGTTTTACTCGTTCAAGGGCATCCTGCATCTCAATCCAGAGTTGCCGATTCATTGCATTGAGTACCTTGGGCCTGTTCAACCTGATCAGACCAATCTGATCCTTTTTTTCATAAATAATACATTCATAATCCATGGAATTCACCTTATTATTAATAATAATTTCTTAGTCAGATTTCAGCACAGAAAGAAATGCAGACTGGGGGATTTCAACAGAACCCACCATTTTCATTCGTTTTTTGCCTTTTTTCTGTTTTTCAAGAAGTTTTCGTTTTCTTGAAATATCACCGCCATAACATTTTGCCGTCACATCTTTTCTGAATGCAGATATGGTTTCCCTGGAAATAATCTTGCCGCCAATGGCACCCTGGATGGGTATTTTAAACTGCTGCCGGGGAATCTCTTCTCTCAATTTTTTACAGGCTGTTCTGGCACGGGCTTCTGCCTTGTCCCGGTGAATTAGCTGGGACAAAGCGTCCACCCGTTCACCATTAATCAAAAAATCAAGTTTTACAAGGTCTGTCTCCTGGTATCCGGCAATCTTGTAATCAAAGGACCCATATCCCTGGGTAACACTTTTAAGCCGATCATAAAATTCATACACCACTTCAGCCAAGGGCAGGTCAAATTTCATTTCCATACGGTTACTGGTCAAATACTGGTAATTTTTACTGACTCCCCGAAATTCATGACAGACCTGCATGACATTGCCCATATATTTATCCGGCACAATGATGGAAGCATTTATAAACGGTTCTCTGACCCTGGTAATTTCGGCAGGATCAGGATATTGGACCGGGTTATCAATAATTTTTATGGTTCCATCCGTATAGGTGATCTCATACATAACAGACGGGGATGTCAAAATCAGAGAAACATCATATTCGCGTTCAAGCCGTTCCTGAACCACTTCAAGATGTAAAAGACCCAGAAAACCACACCGGTATCCAAACCCCAGAGCTGAGGAACTGTCTTTCTCATAAATCAAAGATGCATCATTCAGCTTAAGTTTTTCCAACGCCTCGGTCAATTCCTCATAATCATCCGATGCAACAGGATACATGGATGAAAAAACAACGGGTGTAGGCTCCCTGAATCCACCCAGACGCTTTTCACACGGTTTATCCGGCATGGTAACCGTATCCCCGATTTTCACGTCACTGATATTTTTAATGCCGGCAATAAAGTATCCCACCTGCCCTGCCACAAGTTCTTTTTGGGATTGTCGCACGATTTGAAACAATCCCACTTCTTCAACTTTATACTGAGCATTATTTGACATAAACAGGATCTTATCGCCTTTTTTAATGCTGCCTTCAAAAATCCTGAAATGAACAATCGTTCCCCTGAACGCGTCATAATGAGAATCAAATATCAGGGCTTTGAAAATAGAATTGTCCGAGGAAACAGGGGGGGGTATTTTTCTGACAATGCTCTCAAATATCTTGTCTACACCCAACCCTGTCTTTGCCGAAACCAGTAAGGCATCATCAGAATCAAGCCCCAGATCCTCTTCGATCTGATCTTTGGCCCAGTCGATCTGGGCAGAAGGCAGATCTATTTTATTGATCACTGGTATGATTTCAAGTTCATACTCCATAGCAAGATATAAATTGGCCAAAGTCTGGGCTTCAACCCCCTGGCTTGCATCTACCAGTATCAATGCCCCCTCGCATGAGGCAAGTGCCCTTGACACCTCATATGAAAAATCCACATGGCCGGGTGTATCGATCAGGTTTAAAAGATATTGTATTCCATCAGCCGCCGTATAGGGAAGAGAAACGGTCTGACTTTTAATGGTAATACCCCTTTCCCTTTCAATGTCCATGGAATCCAGTATCTGCTCTTTCATATCCCTTTCCGAAATAATACCGGAAAGCTGAATCAGCCTGTCAGACAATGTTGACTTCCCATGATCAATATGAGCAATAATGCTGAAATTTCGAATATTTTTTATATTTAACTTCAATCTTACTCCAAACTAATATATTGACAAATAATACGCATCCGGTTAAATGTTATGTTAATGTATTTACCAATTGCATTATAAAGTGTCAAGAAAAGTTAGAACCAAAGGATATTACCCTGGGAAAAAAATCATGCCATATTCTATTCTGATTGTTGATGACGATATTGCCATTACAGATACTGTAACACAATATCTGAAAGCAATACATTATGATGTTAAAAGTGCATCAAATGCAACAGAAGCCTTGGAAATACTCAATTCATTTGAAGCAAATATTGTCCTTACCGATATTATGATGCAGGGAATGGATGGGCTGGAACTCACCCGCAGGATAAAAGAGTCTTATGATATTGATGTCATGGTCATGACGGGCTACACTGTAGACTATTCGTATGAAAAAGCGGTTCAGGCAGGTGCCAGTGATTTTATTTTCAAACCATTTCGTTTTGAAGAACTGAATTTGCGAATTAAAAGAGTGTTAAGAGAAGCCAACTTTAAACAAGAACGCAACAAACTCTTGAAAAAACTTGAAAAAATTGCCATTACCGATGCATTAACAAGGCTTTATAACTCACGACATTTTTTTGCCCAGATAAAAACTGAGGTTGACCGGCATACCCGCTATTCCCGGGCCCTGTCTTTACTCATTCTGGATATTGATCTCTTTAAAAACTATAATGATACCTGGGGACACCTTGAAGGGGATAAGGTGCTCATGAAAATTGGGGAAACGATTAATTCCTGTATGAGATCCATGGACACGGCCTATCGTTATGGCGGAGAAGAATTTACCCTTCTTCTGCCGGAAACCATGCTTCAAAAAGCCTGTATGGTCGGCAATAGGATAAAAGACAGCATCAGTTCCCGGATCTTTGAGCCTGAGCCGGGAACAAAAGCTTTTGTCACAGTCAGTCTGGGTGCCGCAGAACTTGTGCCGGGAGAAAATTTCAAGTCATTTATCGACCGGGCAGATAAGGCCATGTATAAATCAAAGAAAAACGGCCGGAACAAATTAACCTATCTTGTTTCATAGTTAGTACCTGAACAAAGTTTTCGTTCAGGCACTAGTAATCTGCATGCTCAAATCCACAGATCTTGCCTGATGGGTGAGCGCTCCACAGGAAATCACATCCACACCCGTGGCAGCAATTTTATTCAAGGTTTCCAAAGAGACATTCCCCGAAGCCTCCACAATTGCCCTGCCTTTTATATAATTTACTGCAGCCGACATCCTTTCATGGGACATATTATCCAGCATGATCACTTCAACATCCGCATCAATTGCTTCTTTAACTTCATCAAGATTTGAAACCTCAACCTCTATTTTCATCAAATGGGATGCTCTTTTTTTAACCAGATGCACAGCCTTTGTGATGGAACCTGCAACTGCAATATGATTATCCTTAATCAATATACCATCGTATAATGACATCCGGTGATTATATGCACCACCTGCCCTGACGGCTTCTTTTTCAAGACTGCGAAGGCCTGGAGTGGTTTTCCTCGTATCTGTCAGGCGGACTTTTGAGCCCTTAAGTTCATCCATATATGAGCGGGTCAATGTGGCGATTCCTGAAAGACGCTGTAAAAAATTCAAGGCCACTCGCTCACCTTTTAAAAGGGATAAAAGATCTCCTCGAACCTCAAACACGACCTCACCTTTTTTGACAGGATCGCCATCTGAAAAAAAAGAACTTGTGTGACAATCCGGATCCAACAATTTGAACACCGTTTTTGCCACCTTGATCCCGGCAAGGACAAAGGACTCTTTGGCAATGATCACGCCTTTGCCAGAAAGAGGTTCGGGCAAAATACATTCTGCTGTAATATCCCCCAGACCTGAATCTTCAAAAAGTGCCAACTTGATTATATTTTCTATTGTGTTCATGGCCCTTCACTTCATTTTCTGAATTCTTTCAAGATTATCCTTGAGTTTGTTATTTTTTCCCTCAAGATCAATATGCTGATCTTTAACTTTTTGGATCACTTCTTCCGGTGCCTTTTCAAGGAAATTTTCATTATAAAGTCTTTTCTGTATTGTTAAAAGTTCTTTGGTATTTTTTTCAAGCTCTTTTTCAAGTTTTATAATCTCCTTGTCAAACTCAATAACTCCCTCAAGCAAAACAAAGCATGTTGTATTGCCAATGATGGCAGAGGCACTGGATGGAGGGATTAGATCTGCTTCACAAAAATAAAAACTTTCAAGGGCAGCAAGGTTTGCAATAATGGATTTATTTTCAGCAATAAGAATTTTTTCTTTTCCATCTGCTGTATGTGCCAGCACTTTAATTTTCATGGATGGCTGAATATTCATCTCGCTTCTGATATTCCGGATACCGGAAATCAGGCCAAAAATAAAATCCATATCCTTTTCAACGGCCTCATTCCTGTTAATTTTGTAATCTTTTTCATTATAAGGGTAAGCCGCAGCCATAACAGATCCATTTGTTGCCGGCAGAATGCTGTATATCTCTTCCGTAACAAAGGGCATAAAGGGATGAAGCATAATAAGAATATCTTCAAGGACTTTTGACAGAACACTTCTGGCAATATCTCTTCTTTGAACACCCTCTTTCTCATAAAGCGCTGGTTTAGCAGTTTCCAAATACCAGTCGCAGAACTCATGCCATACAAACTGATATATGGCTGATGCAGCCTCATTAAACTTATAATTTTCAATTCCCTGCTTGACTTCCAGAGAAGTCTGGGCACAGCGCGAAAGAATCCATTTTTCAACCAGAGATATTTTTTTTAAATCAATTCGGGTGTCTTTTACACTAATATGCATAAGCGCAAATCGTGATGCATTCCAGAGTTTGTTAACAAAATGTCTGTAACCTTCCACCCTTGATTCCGACATCTTAACATCACGGCCCTGGGCTGCAAAGGCTGCTAAAGTAAACCTGAAAGCATCTGCACCATATTCATCAATCACTTTTAAGGGATCTATGACATTGCCTTTTGATTTGCTCATCTTTTTTCCATGCTCGTCCCTGACAAGGGCATGAATGTAAACATCGTTAAAGGGAACCTCATCCATAAAATAAGTACCCATCATCATCATCCGGGCCACCCAGAAAAAAAGAATATCAAAACCGGTCACCAGGACATTGGTGGGATAAAATGTCTTTAAAAGATCTGTATTTTCCGGCCAGCCCATGGTTGAGAAAGGCCACAGAGCGCTTGAAAACCAGGTGTCCAGCACATCTGTCTCCTGAACAAGCTTACTTGATCCACAGACAGTACAATGGCTCGGGTCGATTTCCTCAACAATCTCTTGTCCACAGTCAGGGCATTTCCATACGGGAATTCTGTGACCCCACCATATCTGTCTTGAAATACACCAGTCCCTGATATTATCCATCCATTCAAAATAGGTTTTTGACCAATTGTCCGGAATAATATTTGTTCTTCCGTTACGAACGGCATCAGACGCTTTTTTTGCCAGGGGAGCCACCTTGACAAACCATTGTTTTGAAATGGACGGTTCAACAACAGTCCTGCACCGATAACAATTACCCACGCTGTGTTTTATAGGTTCTTTTTTAACCAGCAAACCCTGTTCAATGAGTGCTTCGACAGCCTTTTTACGACATTCAAACCTGTCCATGCCCGAGAATCTTCCCGCACCATCAAGCATCTGCCCGTCATCACCAATTACTTTTAATTTTTCAAGCCCGTGTTTTTCTCCCAGAAAAAAATCATTGGGATCATGGGCAGGGGTGACCTTTAATGCACCCGTTCCAAACTGGATATCCACATAATCATCTTTAATAATCGGGATGACCCTGTCTGTTAAAGGAAGCCTTATCTGCTTCTCCTCAAGATCCTTAAACCTTTTATCTGTAGGGTTTACGGCAACAGCCATATCACCAAACATGGTTTCAGGCCGTGTGGTTGCAACGGTAAGTCCCTGTTTTCTATTCACAAATGGGTATCTTATATAATATAAATAACCGTCTTCTTCCTCATACTCAACTTCAAGATCAGCAAGGGCTGTTTTGCACCGGGGGCACCAGTTAATAATATATTGACCCTGATAAATCAGTCCTTCTTTATAAAGCCTTACAAACACCTTGCGGACAGCATCGGACAACCCCTCATCCATTGTGAACCGTTCCCGATCCCAGTCACAGGAAGCACCAAGCCTTTTGAGCTGGTTAATAATCGCCCCGCCAGACTTTTCACGCCACTTCCATACGTGTTTTATAAATTCTTCCCTGCCGATCTGATCCCGGGTCAGTCCTTTTGCTGCAAGATCTCTTTCAACCACATTCTGGGTTGCAATACCGGCATGGTCTGTTCCCGGCATCCACAGAACATTATAGCCCAGAAGCCGTCTATACCTGCACATAATATCCTGAATAACATTATTTAACGCATGGCCCATGTGAAGAACACCCGTGACATTGGGCGGCGGAATAACAATGGAGAATGCTTTTTTATCACTTTTATCTTCAGCCTTAAAGAATCCATTATCAAGCCAGTACGTATACCATTTTTTTTCAATACATGATGGCTCATATCCTTTATCCAGATGATCAGAACTCATATAACAACTCCTAAACCCCAATATTAATAAAAATGGGGACCTTGTATTGAATCCCCATAACTTTTTGATATATTAATTGCCTGAACTTAAATGTTTTCCATCTGATCAAGATCCTTTTTCAACCGTGCCTTGATTTCAATAATTTCCTTTTTAATCGCTTTTTCCATGCCCTCAAGCAAAAGCATGTCTATTTTATCAGCAAATTTTTTTTCAATTACCCTCTCCAGAGCGGCTTCCAGCTGTTCCTGGGTCACACTCGGCTCCAGGCCAGGCGCTGTAGCCACATAAGGTTCAACTGGTATCTCATCCGCAGTATCATCCATTTCAAGCTCAAGGCCTTCTTTAAAAGAAATATCATCTTCCTGTTCAAAATTTTCTTTGGACGTGAGATCCTCTTTCTGAATACTGTCCATATCCGGAACATCAGTGTCATCTTCAACAATATCCCTAAGTTCAATGATATCTTCCTGTATTGAGGGCATTTTTTCCCCATCAACAATATCCGTCAGATCAACAATTTTCTCATCTGTCTGTTCTTCTTTTATAAAATCATCATACCAATCTGTCTCGTCGGCCATAATGCCCTCACTTGATTAAGATAAAAAACAATATTAGTCCAATATCTGCAAAGGTCAAAAAATACCAAAGCCAGATCAAAGTGTCAACTATTTAAAAAAGCCATTTACAATGACTCCTCCTTTAGTTTAAACAATCTTATGATGCAAAAATTTATTATTCCACAAATCAATTCTTTACCCTCAAAAGCAATCATCCATGGACAGGATGCAAAACACATTGCAAAAGTTTTAAGGTTAAATAAAACAGACAGAATAGACATCACAAATGGTCAAGGCAAAGATTATACTGCCATAATTACGGATATCTCTCCAGACAATATAAGGATTGATATAATTGACGAACATGAATCTTTAACAGAATCTCCCATAAATATTACCCTGTGCTCGGCTATGCTCAAAGATAAAAAAATGGATCTTGTAATCAAACATATTACCCAGCTTGGCATCTATGAATGGATTCCCTTTTATTGTGAACGATCCATTCCCACCCCAAATAGAAAAAGCATGGGAAATCGGCATCAGCGATGGGAAATCATCGCACAGGAATCCTTGAAACAATGCCGCAGAAGCAGGCTTCCAGAAATTTCAAACCCCATAAGTTTTGAGCAATTGTTAAACACTTCCGAGTCCCACGATTTAAAAATTGCCTTTTGGGAAAATGCGACCCAAAGGCTTGATACACTGGAAAAAAAAACTTCCAATCAAAAAATACTGATTCTTATCGGGCCTGAAGGGGGATTTTCAAAAAATGAAATCACTCAATCAGAAGCAAAAGGATTTTTATCTTATTCCCTTGGGCCCAGAATTTTAAGAGCTGAAACAGCCGCTATCTCAAGCTGTACTCTTGTTCAGCACATCCTTGGAGATATTTAAAAACACAATTTTTCAAACATTTTCCCTTGACATGAAATCCCAAAAAGAATATAAACCCTCCTGTTGTTTGAGCCCAGGTAGCTCAGTCGGTAGAGCAGGGGACTGAAAATCCCCGTGTCGGCAGTTCAATTCTGTCCCTGGGCACCACAACAAGAAAGGCTTTCAGTGATTTTCACTCAAAGCCTTTTTTTGTTAGAACCCTAAATTTTACACATATTTTACACACTTCTTAAGTTCTTCTTCAAAAATATAAATTAATTATTTAACTCTTCTACCCCTGCCTGAACTGGGGATTTAACATTTGACCCCCTAAGAACAAAAGCCGCAATAGTAGCAAAAGGTATCCGGGATTTTTCATA
>JAOZRF010000051.1 GCA_029940245.1 Desulfobacula sp. | reverse complement strand
TTTTTGCAGCAAATCTGTCAGCCTCGTATTCATCTTTTCTGGAGGAAATTTGAAAAAGAATGGATAGAAAAATATCTATGGGCGAGTATAGCATGCTAAAAAAAACCAAACCCGCGTAAATGGAAACCTCTTTCATAAAAAAAGCATGAAACAACCCTTCATGGGAAATAAATATGGAAATAAGATAAAAAATAAATCCCATCTGGAAAAATCCTAAAACCATTCTTTTAATAATATGTTTTTTTTTAAAATGGCCCATTTCATGGGCAAGGACTGAGACCAATTCCTCAATTGATTGTTCTTTAATCAGGGTATCAAATAAAACAATGCGTTTGTTTTTTCCAAATCCTGTAAAAAAAGCATTGGATTTACTGCTCCTTTTTGAGCCATCCATAACAAAAACATTGGCAAGTGAAAAATCAATGGATTTGGCATAGTTGATAATGGCTTCCTTTAACGGGCCGTCTTCCAGGGGGGTGAATTTATTAAATAAGGGCATAATCCAGGTGGGAACAATATATTGAACAACAATAAGGAAAAGGGTACTTGCCGCCCAGCAGATGACCCAGGCAAATTGGCCGCCAAATTCCAAAAACACTAGAATTAATGATAAAAGGCTCCCTCCCAGGATTGCTGAAAGAACAATAGATTTAACAAGATCAATCAGAAAAAGTCTGGGAGTGGTTTTATTGAATCCAAATTTTTCTTCAATCACAAAAGTGGTATATATTGTAAAAGGCAGGGATATCAAAAGTTTTAAAAATAAAAGAATACCCGTGAAAAAAAGCCCTGAAACAATCGAGCCAAAATTAAATGACCGGACAAAGGAATCAATCGTTTGGAAACCACCTGAAAACCAGAACAAAAGAATGATTAAAAGGTCAACACTTGATGTGATGAATCCAAATTTTGTATTTGCCTTCAGGTATTTCTGAGAATCACTATATTTTTTTTTATCGTAATAATCTTTAAATTCTGCCGGAAGGGGCTGGTTTATATATTTAAGATTTAAAACGTCTGCAATAGAACCAATCAGGAAACTGCCTGTCAGCGTACAAAGAATAACAATGGTGATAAATTGTTCTGAAAAAAGCATTTTTAAGGCAGATCAGTTTTAAGAATTGATCAGATCCCTTAATTTTCCAGAGCATTTAAAGGTTACAACTCGCCTGGCCGGCAATATCATTTCTTCATCCGTTGCAGGATTTCTGCCTTTTCTGGCTTTTTTTTCGTTCACACAAAACTTCCCAAAACCGCTGATCATGATATCTTCTCCATTTTCAATGGTTTCTTTCATGATCTCAAGAAATTCTTCCATGATTTCATAAGTGGTTGTTCTGGATAAATTAAGTTTTTCTTGTATTCTTTCAGCAATAATTGTTTTGGTTAATGCCATAAATTTTACTCCTGCAACTAAAACTTGGCTTTTTAAGTTAAATTGTTTATTAAAAATTGTCTGGTAAAATACTTTATTCCTTATAGACTTGTCAAGTCACTTGGCTTAAGGAGATTCAATTAAATTTTATCAGAATTTGCCATGAAAAAGCACCTTGTTTTTGGATTGTTAATTATTAAATTGTCTGCTATTTTATCCGATACAAGATACTATGAGAACACTTAAATAAATTAATTATAAAAGTCAAACAATTTTAAATATTTAGGACCACAAATGAACTTTTCGGTCCTTAGCTTTAGCAATGGAGTAGAAAACTTATGATAAATGCTTTGACAGCACTGGATGGAAGATATGCCCGATTGACAAAAGAGTTTGCTGATATTTTTTCAGAGTATGGCCTGATAAAACACAGGGTGTTTGTTGAAATTGAATGGCTTAAATTTATATTAACAGACCTGAAACTTGAGTCTTTTAAAGATTTAAATATAGAAGCACTTGACAATATAGCACAAACCTTTGACCAGGAAGATGCCCTCAAGGTCAAGGAAATTGAAAAACAGACAAATCATGATGTAAAAGCCATTGAATATTTTATAAAAAACAAACTTGATCTACTAGGGCTTTCCCATATAAAAGAGTGGGTTCACTTTGCCTGTACCTCTGATGACATCAACAATACCTCTTATGCCCTTATGTTGAAAAAAGGCAAAGAAATTATTGTTGAATTATTGAGACAGCTGATTTTTGATATTGAGCAAAAGGCATTACAATACAAATCAATTCCAATGATGTCCAGAACCCATGGCCAACCGGCAACACCAACAACGGTGGGTAAAGAATTCATCAATTTTGCCTGGCGGGTTTTACAGGAAACAGATATTATTGAACAAACCAAAGTCCAGGCAAAAATAAACGGGGCAACGGGAAATTATAATGCCCATTATTTTGTGTATCCACAGATTAACTGGATAAAAGCCTCTCAACGATTTATTGATACTCATTTAAATCTTGCACCCATCCTTTTTACCACCCAGGTAAATCCGAATCATTCCATTGCTTTTGTTCTGCATGCCATGATCAGAGTGGCGGCAACGGTTATTGATCTGGACCGGGATATGTGGGGATATATCAGTCTTGGATATTTTACGCAACGCGTTAAAGAAGGAGAAACAGGTTCATCCACCATGCCCCATAAGGTAAATCCCATTGATTTTGAAAACAGTGAAGGAAACATGGGTATTGCCATATCAATGATGGAGCATCTGTGTGTTAAATTGCAGAAATCAAGATTTCAAAGAGACCTGAGTGACAGCACTGTTCTGAGAAGTCTGGGATCTGTTTTTGGATATTTTGCCATTGGTGTTAAAAATTGTCTTAAAGGATTATCCAAGGTGGATCTGAATAATAAAGTGATACAAAAAGATCTGGATAATAACCAGGAGCTTCTTGCAGAACCTTTCCAGACCGCCATGAGGGTATTTGGTGAAGAAAATCCCTATGAAAGACTTAAAGAACTTACCCGGGGACAGAAAATCAAGAAAGAAGATCTGATAAAATTTGTTGATGGGCTTGAAAAAGTGCCAGTGGATTTCAAAAAACGAATGAAACAATTAACCCCAAAAACTTATATCGGGCTTGCAAAAGAGCTTGTTGATCTGTATTTTAAAGAAAATAAAAGATAAAATATTTATTTTGTAAGCAATTATGGACAAAGGTAAATGAAAGATAAAATATCTGAAAACGACGGCAGTTTGCTTTTAAAGCTGGCCAGGGAAAATATTCTGGGTAAATTTGGAAAAGGAAATAAAATGCCTGGATCTTTGAAGACCAAAGTTTCGTCGCAGGTTTTGAAAGAAAAGCGCGGAACTTTTGTTACCCTGCACAAAAAAGGGGATCTTCGAGGATGCATAGGCAATATTGATCCTGTCAAAACAATTTTACAAGGGGTTATGGATAATGCAAGGCATGCTGCATTTAATGATTCAAGATTCAGCCCGCTTTCCTATGAAGAGTTAAAAGATACACTCATTGAGGTCAGTATCTTAACCCGCCCGGAAAAGCTGGATTACACAGATGCAAAAGATTTAATTGCAAAGCTCAAGCCTGGTATTGATGGTGTGATCATTAAAAAACAATATACAAGTGCGACTTTTCTGCCCCAGGTATGGGAACAATTAAAAACACCTGAAATATTTTTAACTCATCTGTGTTCTAAAGCAGGATTACCCGGGGATGAATGGAAATCCTGCGAACTTGATGTTTTGGTATACCAGGTGCAATCCTTTCAAGATAAACTTTAAACTATTAAATTTCTATTGATCCGATAGGAGTTTTAATGCCAGTTTTGACCATAATTCCAGATTTAATTGTTTCAGATTATTTGTTTTTTCCCATGTAAATTGAAATAGTTCCAAACCAGGCAGAAATTTTTCCGGAGTACTTGTCAATATCCTGAAAACAGCACCCAGGTGAACCTTGCCAACATCCGTGATATCTTCGCTGATTACGCCGACAAAGTGTGGAAGATCGCTTTTTGGTCTTTGATCAAGTTCTTCTTTAAGTTCCCGTTCCATGCCGACAGTCAGAATTTGTAAAAAAGAATCGGTTTGTGTTTCCATGTCAATGGGGTTGATATGACCGCCTATCCCGATGGACCAAAGGTCATGAAGCCTTTGTTCACTTCCCTGGCGATTATATATGGCTGTTTTTTTTAAGTCCTTTGTTTGAAGAACAATATAGGGAATGATCTGCTTGTAGGAAACATCTTTTTCTGCATCTGATCGGTTAATAAATTCAAACCCGGCACTGGAGCAGGTATCATTAAATTCATCCACCCCCAGAGGCACAATCGATTGTCTTCCGACCCAGGATGCAGGCAGCAGATTCCGTTTAATACATAATACGCTTTCTTTTTCAGTCACAGGTAACCCCTTTGCTGATGATCATTAAATTTTAGTTTTTTATCATATCTGGTAGATAAAGTGAAATATGATTTTTCGGGTTTTAATTGCAGGTTTTATCGGCTCTGTGGTATGAAGATATAAAAAACTTATTAAAATCAGGAGTAATCATGCTGTTTTTAAATAAATATTCAATTCAGAAGATGGATCAGGGCTTGATTCAAACAGCCGTTGAAAAAGCGTATCAATCAGTATTGAGTCAAAACTATAATATGCCGGACAGAATGCATGTGATAGACCATGAGAACACCTTATTATTAATGCCGTGTTTTTCAGAAAATTTTTTTGCCACAAAACTGGTCTCGGTTTTTCCAAAAGCCCGGGAACATGGACAGCCGGCAGTGAATGGGGTCATGGTACTTTCTGATAATGTCTCAGGCCAACCCCTGGCCATCATGGATGGTGCAGCCATCACGGCCCAGAGAACTGGTGCCGTGGGAGGGTCGGCTGTTAAACGCTTGACGGCTGAATCCATAGAGACCGCAGGTATACTGGGTGCCGGAGTGCAGGGACTAAGTCAGGCACGGTATCTTTTATTTAACCGCAAAATAAAAACCCTTTATATATATGATTTGAATCCCGAGGCTGTAATGGGAATGATCAATACCCTGAAACAAGAATTTAGCAGCCTTGAATATGTGGCAGCCGAAACCCCAGACCAATTACTTGCAGATTCCAGGGTGATTATTGCTGCAACAACCAGTAAAAGCCCTTTGTTTGAAGCAAGTCCTGATAATATTCTTGGGAAAACATTTATTTCAATCGGTTCATTTCGACCTGATATGCAGGAGTTTCCCAATATAGTGATTAAAAATGCAGATGATATTTTTGTGGATACCCTGTTCGCCATAAAAGAATCCGGTGATATAGCCACACCTTTAAAAGACCATGTCATAGCAAAGGACAGGATAAAAGAATTTGCCGGGTTATTAAGGGAAAATACAATTTTTGAAAACAGGACTGTTTTTTTTAAATCCGTTGGCATGGCCTTGTTTGATTTGACCACGGCAGCGGCTGTTTATCAGCAGGCTTTGGAAAACAATATTGGGCAGCGCCTTGATTTTTAATTATGATATTATCAATGGCAATTAGGCATTTACGGCCAATCAAAAAGGGCAGGGTATGCAAATAAAAAATGTACTTGTTACAGGAGGGGGAGGCTTTTTAGGCAAGGCGATTGTTAAAAAACTGGTTGCAAAAAATCTGTCTGTCACTTCTTTTTCAAGAAATTTTTATCCTGAACTTGCAAATTTGGGAGTTCATCAGATTCAAGGGGATCTTGCAGATAAAAATGCAGTTGTAAAGGCCTTTGAGAAAATTGATGTTGTATTTCATACGGCGGCAAAACCTGGAATGTGGGGGCCTTATGAAGACTACTTTATGGTAAATGTTAAAGGTACTGGAAATGTTATATCGGCCTGCATTGAAAACAAAGTCAGACAATTGATACATACCAGCTCTCCAAGTGTTGTTTCTGATAAAAAAGATAAGGAGAATGTAAATGAGAAAGCTCCCTATCCTAAAAAGTATTTGACTTCATATTCTGAGACCAAGGCCCAAGCAGAAAAATTAGTTAGCAAAGTGTCTAACAAAGATTTACAAACCATAATACTTCGCCCCCACATTATATGGGGTCCAGGAGATAACCATCTGATGCCAAGGTTGATTAAAAGAGCCAAAAAATTAAAAAGAATTGGGCCAAAGACTTGCCTCATGGATACCATCTATATTGATAATGCAGCAGATGCACATATCCTCGCTTCTGAAAAACTTGAGGAAAATCCTTCTCTGTCTGGAAATATTTATTTTGTCAGCCAAGATGAGCCTATCAATCCCTGGGATATGGTTGATGATGTTTTAGCTGCAGCAGGGTTACCAAAAGTGAAAGGGAATGTTTCAACAAGAACAGCGTATACAGCCGGGGCATTTTTTGAGTTTGTTTACAAAATTTTTAATATCAAAGCTGAACCACCTTTAACTCGGTTTGCTGCAATAGAGATGGGCGCATCACACTGGTTTAATATTTCAAGGGCAAAAAAGGATCTGGGATACTATCCAAAAATTTCCACACAAGAAGGACTTTTAAGATTAAAACAATGGTTTTTAACATTGGAATCAAAAAATAATGAATGATTTACAAAAAATCGTCTCACTTCAAGTCAATAAGTTCACAAAGGTTATTGTCTTTGCTGTAAAAGGATTCAGGGAGGATCGCTGTGACCTTCGGGCATCATCCCTGACCCTGTTTACACTCTTATCCATCGTACCGGTTATGGCCATGGCCTTTGGTATTGCAAAAGGATTCGGGTTCAGGGAAATTTTGGAAGAACGGGTCCTTGAATTGTTTGCAGGGCAGGAAGAGGTGATCCAGAATGTTCTCGCCTTTTCAACTAATCTTCTTGAGAAAACAAAGGGCGGCTTAATGGCTGTTCTGGGTATTATCCTGCTTTTTTATTCTCTGATCAAGCTTATTGGACATATTGAAAATGCATTTAATAAGATCTGGTGGGTAAAAGGTGACAGACCTTTGGTTCGAAAATTTACAGATTATATTGCCATTTCAATTACAGCCGGTGTCCTGATTATTTTTTCAAGTAGTGCCAATATTTTTATTGCCACATATCTTAGCAGATTTTTGTCCTATATTGCACTTCCCCACAATGTTGAAAATTTAATTTCTCTGGGATTAAATATCTTTCCATTTTTGCCCATCTGTATATTGTTTATTTTTTTCTATCTTTTTATTCCAAACAATAAGGTTGACATTAAAGCCGCTCTGGCCGGCGGTATAATTGCTGGAACCATTTATCAAGTGGCTCAAATGATTTATCTGAAATTCCAGGTAGGGGTTTCCAGTTATAATGCTATCTATGGCAGTTTTGCAGCCCTGCCTTTATTTTTAATCTGGCTGCAGACCTCCTGGGCGATTGTTTTATTTGGGGCGGAAATTGCATTTTCCTGGGAAAATACCGAAGTGCTGGAAACCCAGAATATTGAATACAGCAGGATCAGTATCCGGGTAAAAAAATTGATTGTTTTGCGAATTGTTCATTTGTGTGTCATCCGATTCGCTAATAAAGAATTGCCTGCTTCTGATATGGATATCGCATCTGCTTTAAAAATTCCCTTAAAAATTGTGAAGGTGTTATTGTTAAAACTGGTTGCATGCAATGTTCTTCTGGAGGTGAATGGACCCAATGGCAAAGGTTATGTCCCTGCTTCAGATATAGAATGCCTTACAATTTTTGAAGTATTGAGTGCGTTTGAAAAAAGGGGGGATGATATTGTCCAGATTGGCACAACCCTGGAAGTTCAAGCCTTTGAAGAAAGCCTGAATGCCTTTGCCAAAGCCTGCAGGCTCTCTTCCGGGGAAAGAAGTTTTAAGGATATCTAATCCTTTATGCCATAGGTATTAAAAGAAATTTTATTAAACGGCAAAGACTCTTTTGAATGGCCTTTTTTGTTTTCATCAGGATATCCAATGGCAATGATGGACTCAACCATTATATTATCAGGTATCTTCAAGAGTTCTTTAATATAAGTATCCGCAGTTTTTAAAGAAGCATGCTCCCTTTTTCTGATTTGTATCCAGCAGCTGCCAAGCCCTAGATCATGGGCAGCCAGATGGATAAAAACAGAAGCAATGGATGCGTCTTCAACCCAGACGTCGCTTTGAGATACGTCAGCACAGACTGCTATGCCAAGGGCAGCTCCTTTTAAAAACCCTGAGCCATGGGGTTTGGCTTTGGAAAGTGTTTCAAGTATATTTTTGTCGTCAATAACAATAAATTGCCATGGATTAATCCCTCTTGAAGAAGGGGATCTTAAGGCAGCTTCAATAAGCAGGGATATTTTTTCTTTTTCAACTGGCTTTTCTTTGAACTTTCTTGTACTTCTTCTGGTTTTAATCAGATCTAAAAACATCGTTCATCCTCTAAAAATCAATGGAATCGGGTAATATTAATATTGCCCTGCAATTGCATTTCATCAAATTTTTTTCTTAAGAATTGTTTAAATTTAATCCGGGTCACAGGCCATAACAGTAGCAATCCGGAAATATCGGTGATAAGTCCGGGTGTGATCAATACAACACCGGCAACAAAAATAATGACAGCATCAATCAATTCTTCCGCGGGCATGAGTCCCTGGCTGATATTTGTTCTGAGTTTCATCATGGTGTTCATGCCCTCTATCCTGGCAAGCCATGCCCCTAAAAATCCCGTTAAAAGGACCAGTAAAATCGTATTAAAGCCGCCAATGACTGTGCCGATTTTTATTAACAGATAAAGTTCAATAACAGGAATAAGGGTAAAACATAGAAATAATTTTAAAAGCATTTTTGTCTCCTCATTGATTTGGACACTATCCAACATAATGATGTCTAAACCTTTTTTGTCAAGCAGAAGAAAACACCCATTGTTTTTTATCTTGATATTCCAAGATTATGGTTGTATTAACAAACGACTAAAACGATTCGTGTAATCCACGGGATAAAGGCAAATAAAGAAAAAAATCAAGGGCATAGGGAAAATACAGGGTGCAGCTACTTCGGCCTTGATTTAACATTGAAACTATCAGCAATAACCTATTAAGATGAGCAGAGACTTTTACATAATCAAGACGCTTCTTCCGGGACTGTTTACAGCCCAGATCATAGCCACCATACAGGTTTATCTGTCCAATGTCGAGCTTTATCGCAATCTTATTGCAATAAAAGATGCGGGTTATCTTGTGATACCAAATCAGCAGATCATGTATCGTCTACATGAATTTGGCCCGGCTTTTTTCGGGGGTCTTTTTTTTACGCTGACTGTGGGTGCCGGCCTCTCCATCTTAACCTTTGTCGTAGTCTGGGTCTGGAATCGTGTTTTCTCCAGAAACAAATTCGTATTGATGCTCTTTTTGTTGTTTTTGATCGGATGTGTTGCAGAAGTCAACCATAGGGGTTTTTGTCCTATAGTTACCGCCTATTTTATTGTTATACCTGCTGTGATTTTTGTATCTGCCTTGAAATGGATGCCCTTCAAAGACAGGCAAAGTGTTTTGCTTCATCTTATTCCTCTCTTTCTGCTTGGGCTTTTGTGGACATTTCAAATGAGCAATAATATGTTTTATGACATAAGGGACAATTTTCTTTTATCCAATTCACTGGGAACCAGGATCAATAATTTGTACTATAAATATACTCTTTATCCAGCCCAGGTTTTCAAGCTTTTGAGTCAGAAGACACTCAAAAGCTGCAACCTTGAATACATTAAGGAAGGGCCATATGCAGGATTGCTGGAAAGAGAATTGCTCAAACATGATTACTTAAATATAGGAAAAGATGACAAAGTTGACCTGAAGATATCAGAAGAAAACAATATTCTGGTCTTTGAAAACAGGGGCAAAAGAATTCTTCAAGTTTCAATTAAAGATTTTCTTTCCAGATCGGCAATTTTATTAAAAGAATTTTCTTTGAAGAGTGACAGACACTATTTTTTTCGTCAATTTGTTCTTTTTTCCCTTTTGACAGGGTTCCCCATCGCTCTTTACATTATTTTGCACGCTCTGTTCAGTTTGGTTTTGCATGTTTTTCTTGATTTAGGAATGTCATCAATTTTCGCCTCGATCCTTTGTTTTTTGGTTGGGGCTGTTTTCCTGGTTCCTTTTTTTTTAAACACAGACAAAAAATTTGATACAAAGGATTTGGCCGAAGTTTTGGAATCGGAACGTTTGCAGGAGAGGGTTGCAGCCTTGAAAATAATAACGCAAAAAGAAATTGAGATCGGCAATTTTAAGGCTTATCAAAAGATGTCGGCAAGTCCTCATACACTTGAACGATACCGGCTGGCAGAGGCTTTGGGTGTCAGCCGCCGGTCTGGAACCTATCAGGATCTGCTGGGCTTTCTAAATGATCCTGAGCCCACTGTAGTTTGCATGGCCTTTTATGCCCTGGGTCAGAGGGGAGATACAAGAGCTGTCAAGGAGATTATAAAAAGGATTAATAGTTCCGATCACTGGTATAAACAATTATATGCGTATATGGCATTGAGGACTCTTGGATGGAAACAAACCGGGTCGAGATAAAAACCCTGTTTATAACCTTTGCAGCAATCATTTTCATTGAAGCGGTTGCTAAAATTGTAATTTCAATGAGCCAGGACCACCTGATCATTATTATCGGCCTGACACGTCTCCTTGAAATTATACTAATTGTTTTGATCTGGGGGAAAGGAGTACCCTCCTCAGGGCTGGCTCGATCCGAGATGGCTTCAGGGTTTAAAAAAGGCTTGATCTGGTCGGCCGGTTTTGGAATCATTGTTTTTTTTATTTTTATTATATTGTTTGCTGCCAATACAAATCCTCTAATCTTTATAAAGGCCGGCTTGCCGGAAAAGCATAGTGACATTATACTTTTTTTCTTTGTCGCCGGGATAATCGGGCCCATAGCGGAAGAACTTTTTTTTAGGGGAATAATATATGGATTTTTTAGACGTTGGGGTATGCCCTTTGCTTTGGTTTTGAATGTCCTGGTTTTTGTGCTGGCCCATCCGGGTATTCCCGGGATTCCTTTGACCCAGGTGACAGGAGGGATTGTTTTTGCTGTGGCCTATGAAGTGGAAGAAAACCTGATAGCGCCCATCACTATCCATGTCCTTGGCAACATTGCCATCTTTACCATTTCTTTGATATCTTAACCCATTTTTTCGACAGGCTGTTACAGAATGCTGATTTTCCCCATTTTTGAAGTTGTAACCTATTGATTTTATTGACTCTCAATTTTGAAAAATGTAGTTCCGTAACAGCCTGTCGACTAAAAAATAATAAGCATTATAATTGCAGCAATTTATATTTTTAAACCCGCAGTACTGACACTCCATGGGTTGAAATTAAAATTTTGTATTGAAAATGGTTGACTTTAAGAGGCTTTATAAGTAGTAACTAATTATATAAAGATATTAAAATTATATTTAAGTATAAAAAAACTAAATTTATTCAAAATTTAGGA
>JAOZRF010000425.1 GCA_029940245.1 Desulfobacula sp. | reverse complement strand
CAGGAGAGACCCTGGTTGTTGCTGCTGCCACAGGACCCGTGGGTGCGACTGTCGGACAGATAGGCAAATTAAAAGGATGCCGGGTTATCGGTGTTGCCGGTGGTGATGAAAAATGCCGCTACGCAAAAGAGGTTCTCGGGTTTGATGAGTGTCTGGATCACAAATCTTCTGATTTTGCTCAGCAACTCAGGCAGGCTTGCTCCAAGGGGATTGACATCTATTTTGAGAGCGTAGGGGGTAAAGTATTTGATGCTGTCCTGCCGCTTCTGAATACCAAAGCCAGAATTCCTTTGTGCGGGCTTATTTCCCAGTACAATGCCACACAACTTCCTGACGGACCGGATCGCCTGTCCCGCCTTATGGGCACAATTTTAGTCAAACGAATAAAGGTTCAGGGGTTTATTATTTTTGATGATTATGGCCATCGATATGATGAATTTGCAAAAGATATGTCTCAATGGCTTGCCACAGGACAGATAAAATACCGGGAGCACCTGGTGGAAAAATTAGAAAATGCACCCAAAGCATTTATCGGCATGCTGGAAGGTCAAAATTTCGGGAAATTAGTCGTCCGGGTGAATGACGAACAATAATTATGGTATAACCTTACTGCTGGTTAGACGTTAAAATTTTAGAGAAAAATCAGGATATTATATGTCATTTGATGAACTTGGCCTTCGGGTCGAACTGCTTAAAGCCGTTAAATCCAGGGGTTATAATACCCCCACCCCCATTCAGGCCCGGGTCATTCCAGCGATTCTCCATGACCAGGATATTTTTGCCCGGGCCCAGACAGGAACGGGAAAAACTGATGCATTTGCACTTCCCATGGTTGATATGCTGAGCCAAAAAATCGGCAAAATGCGACACCCCCGAGCCCTTGTCCTGGCACCGACCCGGGAACTTGCCCTTCAGGTGGGAGACAGCATCAAAGCCTATGCCAGGTGGGTGTCCATTCGATGCACCGTGGTTTATGGCGGTGTTAACATAAGTCCCCAGATCGATCGGGTCAGACGCGGCATTGATATCCTTGTGGCCACACCGGGTCGCCTTCTGGATCTTGCCAGTCACAAAGGTCTGAATCTTGCCCATATAGAATTTCTGGTTTTTGACGAGGCAGACAGAATGCTGGACCTGGGATTTAGTGGGGAGATCTCCAGAATACTTGATCTCGTTCCAATAGAACGCAGAACCATGCTGTTTTCTGCCACCTACACCCAGGAAATCCGGGATCTTGCCAAAATAATGCTTAAAGAACCTGAATATATTGAAGTGACACCCAGCAATACAGCGGCAGAATCTATTGTCCAGAAGGTGCATCTGGTGGACCGGCCAAATAAACGCGATCTTCTCATTCACCTTATCACCCAGGGACGCTGGACCCAGATACTGGTCTTTGTCCGCACAAAACACGGGGCAAACAAGCTTGCGGAGAAACTTGTTGAAAAAGGAATCAGTGCGGCTGCCCTGCACGGCAACAAGAGCCAGTCTGTCAGGACTCGTACCTTAAAAGAGTTCAAGAAGGGTGAAATCCGCACCCTGGTGGCAACGGATGTGGCGGCACGGGGTCTTGATATCAGCAATCTGCCCCATGTGGTCAATTATGACATGCCGGGTGTGCCTGAGGATTATGTTCACCGCATCGGTCGCACAGGTCGTGCGGGCGTAAGCGGTATTGCCATCTCCCTTGTCAGTCCCGACGAAAAGGCACATCTCAAAGCCATTGAAACACTGCTGAAACAAAAAATCCCAACGGAAGAGATCAGCGGCTATACCATGGGTGGCATAGTTCCGGATTTTGTTCTATTACGGCCCAACAACCTGTCCAGCGAAAAAAAGGCAGATAAGAGCATAAAAGAGCTTGTTAAAAAAAGAAAAACCAAAAGCCAGCAGACAAAACCATCAGCCGAAAAAACGGCAGTGAAACCCAGAACGGGCAGGAAAAATGAAAAACCAGGGGGAAAAAAGGTCCGAGCAAGAACGCACTTCCAACAATCGTCTAAAAGAGGCGGCCCCCGGGCTAAAAGATGATGAACCCATGGATTCCAGCCTGGTAGGCATAAGGAAATGATGGTGATTAAAATCGCTTTTTAGGACATTTCCCGGAATTCATCCATGGATCGCCCTCTGATGGCTTCAGCAATTTCAAACACATAATCATAAATATGAAGCCCTTTGGACGATGCAATAATTTCACCATTTTCAACGCCGATCTGTTCAGCACAATATTGTTTCATCATTTCAATGGCTGCAAGGTTTGCAGGGAATCCGCCAAATAAATCCCAGGATCTGAAATAAGGGAAAAAATGAAGTTTTCCATCCTGGATTCGGGTATCAATGTGTCTAAGACATGGTGGATCAAGCAATACCATATCCGTTGGCTGACCCACCTGTAAAATCATCTGGTTGTTCCTGTGCCCTTTGTTTTTATAGGTCCAGATCATCATTTCCATCTGGTTTATAAAATATCTGCCGTTTTCCTCAATTAAAATATTTCTATTTTCCCAGACTTCTTTTTCCTGGACCAGGATTTGCGTCAGTTTTTTATAATCATCGGGCAAATATTGAAAATCGCATTTACAAATCCTTTGTCCATAGGTATACGACTCTCCTTGTTTTTCCTCACCCGTCATGAGATAGGGCAGATAATCATCCAGGTATCCTTCTTCCACAGGATCAGGAAATCCCAGGACAGGGTTTACCTTTGGCAACAAGGGGATACTTGACGGGTGGGTGATATGGATAGTGATAAAATCAAACTCAAGTCTTTTCTGACCTTCAAAAGACCCGCGATTAATGGTAAAGGTACGGCCTGTTTCAACACACCTGTATAGGGTTTGAAACCAGGCATCTGAAAGGCTTGTGGCTTTTATGAACAGCGGTTGTAACATTGATTGCTCCTTGTTTAATTTTATCTTTTTATTTGAATTTAAAATATATACGTAAATCCAGATTGTGACAACTATAATCTGGGTTATTCAATTTTTGTGATTGACT
>JAOZRF010000050.1 GCA_029940245.1 Desulfobacula sp. | reverse complement strand
TTCTTTTTTAGGCTCTTTTCTTTTTCTTGCGCCCACTACATTTTCCATTAACATTATCAGCATGTTTGCCTTTATTGTTACCCTGGGGATTGTTGTGGATGATGCTGTCGTCGTGGGAGAAAATATTTATTTTTGCAGACGTCAGGGAATGCCGTTTCTGGAAGCTGCTGTTAAAGGGACCAGAAGCATTGCCATGCCAGTTGTTTTTAGCGTGATTACAAACATGGTGGTATTTGTGCCCTTAATGTTTGTGCCGGGCTTTATGGGCAAGGTATTTAAAACGCTTCCGTTTGTGGTTATAGCAGTATTTGCGGTTTCTTTGATCGAGAGTCTTTTTGTTTTGCCGGCCCATTTAAGCCATAAAAACAGACGTCCTTTGTTTTTCCCCTTAAATTATCTTGAAAAGGGACAGAAAAAATTTAGCAAGCTTTTTGAAACGTTTGTTAAAAAATATTATGGCGGATTTTTGTCCAGGATATTACATTATCGATATATTGTCATCGCATTTGGCATTGCCTTGCTCATGACAACTGTGGGTTTTGTCTCTTCCGGCCGAATGGGAATGGTGATGTTCCCCAAAGTAGAATCTGATTATGCATTTTGTGAGGCAGTTTTGCCCTATGGCACTCCTTCTGATACCTTAAAGAATGTTGAACAGCTTCTTGTTCAAAAAGCCCATGAGGTTATTGAGGAAAACGGTAAGGATTTTTTGTCAACGGGCATTTTTTCCCAGGTCAGGGACAACCATGTCAGGGTCAGGCTCTATCTGACAGATCCGGATATCCGTCCTTTAAATACTTCAGAAGTGACAAATATCTGGCGAAATAAGACCGGTACAATTCCCGGGCTTGAAAACATTTCCTTTGAGTCTGACAGAGGAGGCCCCGGATCAGGCAAAAATTTGACGGTGAGTTTGAGTCACCGGGATATAAACATGCTGGACAGGGCAGGGGAAGACCTGGCTAAAAGCCTTTCCGGGTATCCCATTGTCCATGATATTGATGATGGGTCTGCCAAGGGGAACAAACAATTTGATATTACATTGAGCCCTGCAGGAAAGCGAATGGGACTGACCTCCAGGGAAGTGGCCAACCAGATCCGCCATGCATTCCAGGGGGTGTCTGCAGTTAAGAACCAGCGGGGGAGAAGTGAGGTCACGGTCAGAGTTCTGCTGCCCGAAGAAGAAAGGATGTCTGAATCAACCTTTGAAGAATTGGTAATTTTAGCCCCTGTTGGAGAAATTCAGCTTCGGGACGCTGTTAAAATCATAACGGGCAGGGCATATACCTCGATAAAAAGGATAAATGGACGGCGCGAGATTTCTGTTACTGCCAATGTCAGACCCCCTTCCCAGGCAGAAAATATTGTAAAGGATATGCAACAGGAAATCCTGCCGGATCTTCTGGGTAAATATCCCGGGCTCTCCTATAGTTTTAAAGGGCACCAGGCAGATATAAAGGAAAGTATATCAGCCCTTTTAAGAGGCCTTGGAATGGCACTGCTCTGTATTTTTGCTCTTTTGGCCATCCCGTTTAAAAGTTATCTTCAACCTTTTATCATTATGTTCTGTATTCCCTTTGGCATGATCGGTGCTATTGCAGGACACCTTATAATGGGATACGCTCTTTCCGTCATGAGCCTTTTCGGGCTGATTGCCATGTCCGGTGTTGTGGTGAATGATTCCCTGGTATTGATTGATTTGACAAATCAACGGTGCCGTGAAGGATTCCCTGCCTTGTATGCGGTCCATTCAGCAGGTATCCAGCGGTTCAGACCTATTTTATTGACCACATTGACAACCTGCGGTGGGTTGGCACCCATTATCACCGAAACATCACGACAGGCCAGATTTTTGATTCCCATGGCGATTTCACTGGGGTTCGGCATATTGTTTGCAACATTTATAACGCTTTTGATGGTGCCATGTCTTTACATGATTCTTGAGGATATAAAAGGTTTGTTTGTACCAAAAGAAAATCTAAAGAAATCAGTATCTATGTTAGAGGAACAGGGAAAGTAAATTTTCGATCTTAAGGATAGAGTTATGAAAAAACAAGGCAGTGATTATATTGTGTTTCCGTTGGATTTTTCTTCTGTAAGGGACGCAAAAGAATATGTGAAACTTCTTGATGGAAAGGTGGGGATGTTTAAAATTGGTCTTGAACTCTTTATTGATCAGGGGCCGTCCGTGATTCAGATGGTTAAAAAAGAAAGCCGGGCAAAAATATTTCTTGACCTCAAACTTCACGATATATCTGCCACGGTTCAAAGGGCCATGGAACGGGTGGTAAAATTAGGCGTGGACCTTGTAACTGTCCATTGCGCATCCTCCCGGGCCATGCTTGAAAAAGCAGTTAAAGGGGGAAAAGGGAAAACTGACGTCCTTGGGGTTACCCTTTTGACAGACAATGATGCCGCTGCGGTTGAAGCCGCAGGATTTAAATATGAATTTGTAAAAGATCCCAGTCTCCTGGTCATGCACCGGGCAAAAATGGCCTATGAATCCGGTTGCAGAGGAGTTGTCTGCTCAGGAATTGAAGTTCAACAGATAAAGAAACGGTTTGGAAAATCTTTTCTGGCAGTAACACCGGGAATCAGGCCTTCCTGGAGCCTGCTTGAAAATGATGATCAAAAAAGGGTAACCACACCTGCCCAGGCTGTGGCTCTTGGCAGTGACCTGATTGTCATAGGCCGGCCAATCAGGGATGCCAATGATCCAACTGCGGCTGCCTGGAAAGTTATTCAAGAAATTGAAGCAGCCCTGAATCTATCATAACCGACTCAGGGCCGATTATGCGGGTTTATTTTTCCTGATCCAGACCGAAAGCCGTGTGAAGGGTTCTCACTGCAAGCTCAGCATATTTTGCCAGGATTACGCAGGAGATCCTGATTTCCGATGTACTGATAAGCCGGATATTGATATTTTCAGATGCCAGGGCCTGGAACATGGTGGATGCCACACCTGAATGACTTTTCATTCCCAGTCCGATAACTGAAACCTTGGCAATTTCTTTAGCAGTGAGAACCTCACCAGCACCCAGTTCCTTGGCAACTTTGTAGGAAATTTCTTTTGCCCGTTCAAAGTCATCTTTGGTCACAGTAAAGGTCAGGTCAGTCTCACCACCGGAGCGGGTGTTCTGAATAATCATGTCCACGCTTATTTCTGCTTCGGCAAGGGGGGTAAAAATTTTTGCAGAGACACCGGGTTGGTCTGGAACCCTCTTTAACGTGATTCTTGCCTCATTCATATCACAGGTAATACCTGACACAATGACACTTTCCATATCAGAACTCTCGTTTACGACCATTGTTCCTTCCTCCTCACTGAATGATGACCTTACATGCACTGGCACATTATATTTTTTTGCAAATTCAACTGAACGGGTTTGAAGAACCCTGGCACCCAGTATGGCCATTTCAAGCATTTCTTCATAGGATATTCTGTTGATTTTTTTTGCACTGTTACAAATTCTTGGGTCTGTGGTGTAGACCCCATCCACATCTGTGAATATTTCACAGACATCAGCTTTCAGGGAAGAAGCAATGGCAACGGCTGATGTGTCGGACCCGCCTCTGCCAAGGGTGGTGATGGCGCCATCTTTATCTGTCCCTTGAAATCCTGCCACCACGGCAATATGCCCATCTTCAAGGGCCTGTTGTATGTTTTGGCAGTCAATATTCATGATTCTTGCTTTGCCGGATGTTTTATCAGTATGAATGCCGGCCTGGAAACCAAGAAAAGATTTTGCCTTGTATCCCCTTGACTTGAGGATCATGGCAAGAAGGGCTGCTGTTGTCTGTTCGCCTGTGGCAAGAAGTACGTCAAGTTCCCTTTTGTCCGGCGTTTTTGTGGCTTGTTCGGCAAGAGCGATAAGACTGTCGGTTACACCTGACATGGCAGAGAGGACCACCACCACCTCGTCTCCTTGATCATATGCTTTCCGGACCCTGTCTGCAACATTGTTGATCCGCTTAATATCTGCAACAGAGGTTCCGCCATATTTTTGTACTCTTAACGCCATAACAACTCCGGTATGGGTAAATATTATATTTATAAAGCTAACTTGCTTAACAGATTTGATCCAGTTTGTCCAGAAGGGAAAATGCAGATTTCTCTGTTATAGTGTTCATCAAATTTAAAATTGATTTCAATTTCAAAATTAAAAAAAATATTTTTAAGAATTTGGGGCCATTCAACAATAATGACATGGGTGTCATCAATTAGATCCTCAAACCCTATTGTCTCAAGCTCCTCTTCAGATTCTAACCTGTAAAGATCAAGATGACACAGAGTCAGTGCACCTGCCGGATATTCATTGATGATATTATAGGTGGGGCTTGTGATATAATATTTTTCAGATACCCCCATTCCTTTTGCAAATCCCTGGACAAAGGTTGTCTTGCCGGCACCCAATTCTCCGTTAAGGGCAATGCAGGTTCCCTTTGAGATATTTTTGCCCATTTGTTCACCCAGATGCAGGGTCTGTTCTGAACGCTTTGATTTCAGGATTTTCATAATAGATCGTGATGAATGGTTTTGGGTATTATCTGGATTATGTCACTGGCTACAAAACCAAAGGCACCCATATCCCGGGCAAGCCGGTCAGCGCAGAGGCCATGGATGAAAACCCCTGCAAGACTTGCATTTTCAGGGGAAAATCCCTGGGCGCAAAAACCGGCAATCAACCCTGTTAATACATCTCCCATGCCGCCGGAAGCCATTCCCGGATTGCCCGTTGGACAAATATAGGATCTTCCATCGGGAAGGCTGACAATGGTCTGGGCGCCTTTTAAGACGATAATAACATCATGGGCTTTTGCAAATTGTGAGGCAATACCTAACCTGTCTGCCTGAATATCTTTGGGTGTCATATCACAAAGTCTTGCCATTTCACCTGGATGGGGGGTTAAGATAGCCGATGCTCTTTTCTTTTTCAGAATATTGGTATTTTGAGCTATACAATTGATTGCATCCGCATCAATAATCATAGGCACCTCACTTTTTTCAATGAGGTTGGAGACAAGTTTTTTTGTGGCCTCATGGGTGCCGATACCCGGCCCCAGGGCAAGGGCTTGTTTGTTTTTTAAAAGGCTGAGAATCTGTTCAAAACAATTATCTGATAAAAATCCTTTGGTTTTTTCAGGTAATGGATGGGTCATGGGTTCAATGACCTGGGGTTCAATGCTTTTGTTGAGACTTTTGGCAATGCCCAGGGTGACCAGACCTGTTCCGCACCGCATGGCTGCATTGGCACAAAGTGAAGCAGCTCCAGTCTTTCCGGTTGACCCTGCAATAACCAGTAAATGGCCGTAACTGCCTTTATGACTTTGGAATTTTCTAGGGACAAAACAGACGGCGATGTCCTTTTTTTCAATCATAAAAAGTTTAATCCCTTTTTCCCGGGCAATAAATTTTGGAATACCGATATCAATAACTTCAAGGTCACCCGTGTAAATATTCCCCGGATAGATGATATTACCGGCCTTGGCAAAAGCAAAGGTGGCAGTTGCATCCGCTTTTACTGCAACACCCATGGGCTGCCCTGTATCCGAATTAAGGCCGGAAGGGATATCCACTGAAAAAACAGGTCCCTGGGAAGAATTGATCAATTCAATGACGTCCCTGAAAAATCCCCTTACATCTGAATTAAGTCCGGTTCCCAAAATAGCATCAATGAAAAGATCATGAAGGAGAATATGGTCTTTTTGTTTCTTGAATGTATCAGCATCCGGGATTTCAATGATAGAACAGGTGTGGGACCGGTCGCATAATTTTTGGACAAGGGCCATATTGATTTTTGCATCACCTGTCACCTTTTGTTTTAAGGACAATAAAAAAATGGTAACATGGATTCCTTGTTCCATCAAATATCTTGCAATGACAAATCCATCCCCGCCATTGTTGCCCCGGCCGGCTATCACGGCAATTTTTTTTATTTTAATATTTTTAAATTTGTTGAGCAGCACGTCAAATGCTCCCCTTCCAGCATTTTCCATTAAAACAAGCCCGGGGATACCAAAAGATTCTATGGTCTGTTTGTCCATATCCTGTATTTGATTCGCTGTAACAAGAAACATGTTATTCCTCCCTTAAATCGTTTTTATGCATTATTCCTTTATCACCTCTTTATACCTGAAACAGGAGACAAGATGGTCATTGACCATGCCCACTGCCTGCATATGGGCGTAGATAATGGTTGAACCCACAAATTTGAATCCTCTCTGCTTAAGATCCTTTGAAAAGGCATCAGATTCCCTTGTAGTTGCCGGCACCTGGTCTAAAGAATTGTAATGATTGATTTTGGGCTTTCCATTGACAAATTGCCAGGAGTATTTGTCAAAAGATCCGAACTCTTCCTGAATTTTAATGAATGCCCTTGCATTTGTAACAGCGGCATTGACTTTGAGCCTGTTGCGGATAATGCCCGGGTCCAAAAGGAGTTTTTCAATTTTTTCAGGCGTAAATCTTGCCACTTTTTTAACATTAAAATTGGCAAATGCTTTTCTATATCCAGGCCGTCTTTTTAGAATAGTCAGCCATGACAGCCCTGCCTGGGCGCCCTCCAAAATTATAAATTCAAAGAGTTTTTTATCATCATGAACTGGTACGCCCCATTCTTCATCATGGTATTTTATATAAATCGGGTCATCAGTTACCCATCCGCATCGTTCCATTTTGAATATCCTTATGAGGTGTTTGTTTTTTCTAATTGGTATTATCCATACTTTACACTTTTTTTTTGAAAAATAAAGGCAGTGCATTAACAAAATTTTTACTTTTTTAAGCCTGCGTGTTCATTTCCAATCAACTTAGATGTCATTTAACGCATCAATTTTTATAAGTCTATCCCAAGGCAACATCCAGAATCATCATTACTGAAAATCCAACCATTGTTGCCATTGTTACTGTGTCGATATTTTCATATTCCCTTTGAGATTCAGGGATGAGTTCTTCCACAACTACGAAAATCATTGCACCAGCAGCAAAACATAAGGCATACGGTAAAACGTTTTGCATTTTCATAACAAATAGTGCACCGATTACACCCGCAATGGGCTCCACCACACCGGACGCTTGCCCCATAAAGAAACTTTTTCCTTTGGACATCCCCTCTCTTCTCAATGGCATCGACACAGCAGTCCCCTCTGGAAAATTCTGAATACCGATACCAATAGCTAAAGCGATAGCTCCTCCTATGGTAGCCGAAGGAAGACCGGCTCCAACAGCTCCAAAGGCAACACCTACCGCTAGCCCTTCAGGTATATTATGAAGGGTTATGGCAAGCACAAGAAGCGTGCTTCGCTGCCATGATGTTTTTATACCTTCTGTTTTATCAATACTCAGGCCTGGATGAATGTGAGGCAAAAATTTATCAATTACCCGCATAAAAATCCCACCACCCATAAATCCAATAACTGCACTTAGCCATGGAATCTGCCCCAATTGTTCAGCCATCTCAATCCCAGGCGAAAGAAGAGACCAAAAACTTGCAGCTATCATCACTCCTGCAGCAAAACCAAGCATAGAATCCATAAATTTTTGATTTATTGTCTTTGAAAATAACACCAGTGCAGCACCAGCAGCAGTTACTCCCCATGTAAAAAGGGTAGCTATAAACGCCTGTGTTACTGGATTGTATTGTTGTAAGAAATCAATCATTTCTGGTCTCTATAGTGTAACGCTATGTATTTCGTTGTTTATTATTCTCATATCACCTTCTTATGGCCAATTTTAGCCGTCGTTTATTGATTTATACCAAACATTCATGCTCTCTATTCTACCAGAAATATTCGTGTTGTTTTTCAGTCTCCCACAGAAATAATAACCTGATTTTTTAAAAGGGATATTCATATTTGGGGATATCGCCCGAGCAATTGTGTATGCGGTTTTTATCTTTTGTTTTTTTATATCACATTCCATTTGAGCAAGAAGAAGCTGAGCAAAACCATTTCCTCGCCATTCGGGAAGTGTTGCAAAATCAGTCAGTTCTGCATTTTTGTTATCCAAATCCTTTTCTGCGGAGGAGGCACTGATGATTTTTCCATCCGCTTCAATAGCAAAATAATCAACATGTGAATCCATTGTTCCTGCCAGATATGCAGGGTCATTAATAGGAAAAGGGTATGAGGCAAATACCTTTTTGTAGGTTTCTGCCAAAAAGGGTATATCCGTCTTATTGCACTTACGTAGAGAAAATCTTTTATCGAGAAGCTTCAAATTTTCTGTTTCATTTCGCTGTCGGACAATATCCATCACATTTTCTATATCAGAAACGTTAACCTCTGCCATTCGTTCAGCTTTTAAAAAAAAACTCATAAATACAACTGCTTCTTTTCCTGAAAAAAAAGACGGGATTAGAGCTTCCTTCACATAACCCGCTTCTGCAAATATAGCGACTAAGTGCTCCGGCACCTTCGCAAATATTTTTGAATAATTGTTGTCCTTTGCCAAATCAATAAGGTCACGTGGGTAGGTCGTTGATGGATCTGATGCTAATTTGATTAAATATATACGATCATTACACTTGCCATGTTGAATTGTTCCACCTTTAAAAGTCTCAATCGTATCATGAGTCATTATTAATCACGCCTTGTCATTCGGTCGTTTTCAGATGGGAAAAAGTGCCATAGTTTTATCATGATCAGCCAATAGTTTTTTTTATTCCGACAGACCTGTATTCGGTTACATCCTTCAATGAAGTAACGCGATGCTTTATCCTACCGGAAACGGTTTGTAATTTTGAGCTTCCAATCCGTATCAATGTTTAGAATTTGTGTAAAGAAGTATTAAATTATATATAACCAGACACAATGAAATGAACAAATTTTTTATAACCCTGGAATACTCAAGTTTGTTATTGACAAATCTGAGTAGGATTTAATATAGCACCACAAAATAACCTTGTTTGTCAAAAACAATATTTTTTTTATATTTATAAACAGCTTATCAAACTAAAGGTCGGCATGGAAAAATTAATTATCACCATTGCACCAACAGGCTCTATTCCAACAAAAAAAAATAATCCAAACGTGCCCATAAAACCCGATGAAATAATTCAGACAGGAATTCTATGTGAAAAGGCCGGTGCATCTATTATCCACGTCCATGCACGCGACCCGGTTGATGAAACAGCATCAACAGATTTTCAGATTTTTAAGGAAATATATCAAGGTCTAAGCCGGGAAACAAATCTGATCATCCAGATTTCCACGGGCGGAAGAGCTGGCATGGAGTATGAAAAAAGAAGTGAAAGGCTGTCATTGAAACCGGAAATGGCAAGCTTAACAACAGGTTCTGTAAATTTTCCTTCATTCGTCTATGCAAACAGCCCTGATCTTATCCATGCCCTGACAAAGGATATGCAAACCTATGGCATCAAGCCTGAAATAGAAGTTTTTGATGTCAGCATGATTCAAAATGCCCTTGACCTGGCAGACCAGGGCCTTATGCGCCACCCTTTGCATTTTGATTTTGTCATGGGCTTAAAGGGTGCCATACCGGCGACAATAGAAAACCTGGTATATCTTAAGAATACAATCCCCAGGGAAGCGACCTGGACCGTGGCAGGAATAGGAGCCTGTCAACTACCCATGTGTACCCATGCCATTGCCATGGGCGGTCATGCACGGGTCGGCCTGGAAGATTGTATCTATTTTCGCAAGGGAGAATTAGCATCCAATGAACAGCTTGTAAAACGCATTGTCAAGATGAGTAATGCAATGGACAGAAAAATAGCATCACCTGATGAAGCAAGGAAAATCCTTGGCCTAACCTGAAAAAAATAAATTAAAAGGCAGAAAAATGTTAGAAATTCCAGGAAACGTTTTTCCAAGAAGATTAGATACCCGCCTGCCTGTGGCTGAATCCGCCCTTGGCATGTATATTGAGGACGAGAACAAAAAACGATACATGGATGCCAGCGGTGGTGCCGTTGTGGTTAATGCAGGTCACGGGCGTAAAAAAATTGCAAAGGCAATTTACAACCAGATTCTATCCCATGACTATATCCATCCCACCATGTTTACAACTAGACCGGTTGAAATGCTTGCAACCAGCCTTGCTGAAAAAGCACCGGGTGACATCAACAGATTTTACTTTTTTTCCGGGGGTTCGGAAGCAAACGAGGCTGCAATAAAACTTGCACGGCAGATACATATTGAAAATGGCAATGAAACAAGATACCGTTTGATCGGAAGATGGAAGTCATACCACGGGTTAACCATGGGCTCCCTTGCAGCCATGGGAAGAACAAGTTTTAAAACTCACTTCACCCCTTTATTAAAAGAGAACCTGCACATCCCTGCCCCCTATTGCTACAGATGCTCCTTTGGTCTTGAATATCCTTCCTGCTCCCTTAGATGTGCCATGGCTTTAGATGAAATGATTGAAAACGCAGGTCCTGAAACAATATCTGCATTTATTGCAGAGACTGTTCCAGGGGCTACGCTTGCTGCCTGTTTCCCGCCAAAAGAGTATTTAAACAAAATTCGAGAAATATGCAACCACCACAATGTCCTTCTTATCCTTGACGAGGTCATGTGCGGCATGGGAAGAACAGGTGAATGGTTTGCCTATAATCATACAGATATCGTCCCGGATATAGTGACCCTTGGCAAAGGGCTTGCCGGTGGGGTCATGGCTCTTTCAGCCTTTGGCGTTAAAGAGACTCATTTTAACACCATAAAAGACAACTCCGGTGTTTTCATGCATGGAGGAACCTTTTCCCACCACCCGGTTGCTGCTGCCGCAGGACTTGCTTTAATTGAAATCCTTGAACAGGAAAAGCTGGTTCAAAGGGTGAAAACAAAGGGTGAAAAATTAGGAAGCTTACTTAAAAAACATTTACTGCCCCTGGCCCAGGTAGGGGATATCAGGGGAAAAGGATTTTTATGGGGCATTGAGATTGTGAAAGACAAAAAGACCAGAATGCCGTTCAGCCGCTCCCTAAAGACTGTGGAAGGTATCTGGGACAGGCTTTTTGAAAAAGGATATATTACTTATAAAGCAACCGGGCTTGCAGGGGTTAATGGTGATGCCCTTGTAATAGCACCTCCCTATATCATCGGGGATGATGAGATGGAGATGCTTGTCCAGGCCATCAAATCTTCGTTTATTGAATTTTTCAGTGATTTTTAAATAAGTAATTTTCTGATTGCAAAAGCAAGGATGGTGACTATATTTTTATGATCCTGAAAATTGAAGATTTCTGACAACTATGTGTAGTTTGGGGGACATATTAATTAAATATGAAAATAATAAATAACAAAATATCCGGAGATTATCACCTGCACTCTTCGACTATCTCAGATGGAATGAACTCAATAGATGAAATTGTAATCCAGGCCGGGAAATTAAACTACCAGGAAATT
>JAOZRF010000424.1 GCA_029940245.1 Desulfobacula sp. | reverse complement strand
TCTTTACTGCAATACACCTTTTTACCAAAACAGCAGGGTGCGGCTCTTTTTCAACACCATTAAAAAAATGTCACATCTTCCCTCCCTGAATAATTTTTAAATGACATCCCTTGGATGAAAATTGCGGAGATTTTGTATGTGGCACTTCACCGTCAGCATATCGGTTTTGGTGGTTTCGTTTGTATTCGCAGGCCTCATGGAAAATCCAGTACTCATCAAAATCATTGCTGCTCCGTAACGCACGCAGACGTAGTACAGCTTCAGCACTGGTGAGCCGCCATTTTGCACCGGTTATATCCATCCGATCCTTAACCAGATGCCGACATGCTCCTTCAATGACCCCTGTCGCAATGGGAAAACCGTTGCTAAGATAGAGATCATATCTAAGGTAAGGTGCCTTATTTTTTAAATAAGTTGCACAATCATCCACGGGTTCTCGTTGTTGGTCTGTGAGTTTTCTTAATGTGGCACTCCGGCGCATGCCTCCGGCCATCAATCCGGCCTTTCCTATCAGGATTTTTCGAAGTCTGTGTTGCACCCACTGTTCAAGATCTGGTCCAGACTCCGGATGAAAAGCCCGACCGGCTTTCCACAAATATTCAATGACATGGATGATATCAACGATAAGCGTAAGGGCAATACCACGTTCTTTTGCCATGCGTTTGAGAAGCCGGATTTGATTATTTTCCCCGTCCACCAGAGCCACCCATTTTTTTTCTTGTTCGGGGTCACGATGTGAGGCTTCAGAAAAAGCAGAGTCAATGACCTCTGCTGCGGATTTTTCAAGGCTGGCCCAAACCCGTTTTTGCTCTGGAGCAGGACTTTTTTCTTTTTCTTTGTGGGGCTTACTGTCATCTTTTGGCAGCAAATCTTCAGGGGTGCGTGCAAATTCGTCAATTGTATAAACCGCAGCCACCGTGGCCATGCGTTTTTGGCTTTTCTTTTCCCCTTTGGATAGCCTGGTTTTCATCTGATTTTTACGCTTTTCAGCTGCCTTTCGTGTTGCTTTTCTGAGATCCTGGCGGTGCATCACCACCCCTTTACCATCAGCAGTAATTACCACAATAGGGCCAGTCGGTGCTTTATCATCCGGGTTATGCTGACGGGTTTCATAAAATGCATCAAAATCCTGAGCGGCTCGCTGTGTCAATTCCTCAACCTGGCGTTTGGGGATATGTCCACCTGTAGTTTTATTGATGGTGTCTACTGTTTCATCAAAAGAGTTCTTTGCGGCATTCTCAGCCACACGACGGCGAAGTTCCAGGGAATAACGCTCGGGGGGCAAATTAAGCTCTGCATCCAATGGGTGCAGACTGTCCACACCTTTATTCCCATAACCGGTACGGTCTGATGATACTGTACCAAACACGGTTTCGATATGTCGTTCATGGAGTCTTGCTTTGGGGCGTTCTACCTCGTCTGAACCACGGACCGGTTGTTCGCAAATATTCGGGCTGAGCTTGTCCAGATACTCCTGTAGCAGGATGCGCATCAGTTCTCGCCCTTTTTTTTCAAGTTCCCGTTCCAACCCGCTTAATTTCATTGAATGACACTCCTCAGATTCAAGAAAATGTACGATGGTGTTAAAGTATTCCTGCCCCTGATCATATTTCTCTATTTTCTCTATTGAAGAGAGGTGCACCGCTGTGTTCATATCTATATCCTCCCTTTTTTAAGCAAATGTATGGCATTTTTTACCAGTGGGTATACAAAAATGGTCTTTGCAAGGGCTTTATTGGGCCTGTTAGTTTTATCCGACCGTCCACGACCCGTTGTTTCTCCCAATTTTATCCAGTTCGAAGCGCGATAGCATCCCCCATGAAATCGTTGGTGGTCCACCAATGTTTCCACCAAAAGCGGCTCAAGGCCATATTGCTGCTCCCAATCTTTTTTAAGTTCTCGCAGAGTACAGGAGAGCATCACGCTCGCTAAGTTTTTAATGGGTGCAAGCACCAAAAAACGACTGTTGTTAACTATCTGCTGTAATGCGAGTTTCCGCCTTTCCTCTGTCCAACCGATCCATTCATCCCGAGCACGCATGCGCCAGGCAGGGCTTGAAAATTGAACGCAGCCAACCACCTCAAGGTGGGGCTTGCTTACATAGACCAGATACTGTAACCGTGCTCCAAAGGGCATGGCGTATCCCAGATAATGGTGTTTGCCCAGAAGCATTTTGAACAAATTTCTTTGTTCTTGATTCTCAACTCGTTGTACTTCAAGGGGAACAAAGTCTTCAACACTGCCCCTAAGAACGCTGGGCTGCCTGCAATATTGCTCAGGTATGATTTTCTTAGATTTTCTTTGGCTTTTCTTTTTTTCAGGGAGCTTCAGCGAACCACCGGCATCCAGAATCTCCAAAAAATCAATGCATTCCCGGGCTTTCAGTCTGCCATTGGGACGTTTCCATTCCAGTAATTCACATACAGTATGCGCCAACTCATATCTGCTGATACCGCCACAGGTGCCGATTATTGCCTGGATCAATGAAATTTCTTTGTTGGTAAATTCTCGACCACAAAATCTTTGTTGTTTTATATTTTGCATGCCATATACCTCCTGCTATCCTTTCATAGCGTAAAAATGGCTGCATGTCCAGGTAAAAATTCAATGTTACCGTCTCGATCTGCATTACGTTATTTTACTATGATAAATTTCAAATCTGATGGGATATCGATCGACAGCAGCGATATCTTGCATTATACTGACTTAAAATTGATGATAAATCTTCAAGAGCCTTTGTTTACAATTGTTTTGTCTTGCTGAAGAAGAGCCGCACCCGATTCAAATAGTGTAACGCCTATTTCCCATTTGAGCTTTAAAATACTGTAACGCCCTTATTTGCTATGAGAGGCCCTATTGACGGGGGCTTGACCTTAATAGGCTTTTAAAAACAAAAAAAATAAGGGAAAAATAAAAAAACAAGTAAAAAGTAGAAGAAAATATAACATACTGATTTTTTAACAAAAACAGGCGTTACACTATTTTAGAGGTTGTTCATGCTAAAAACGTTACAC
>JAOZRF010000423.1 GCA_029940245.1 Desulfobacula sp. | reverse complement strand
CAATTTTGTATTTTTTAGCAAGCTTGGTCAGCTCACTTATCTTCATCTTATTTAATTCTACAAGATTCATTCATTCTCCCGAATTTTAGTTTATATTTTTTTAGGTAAACTTAAGTTTTGCGGTATGCCTTTTTGAAATTTGAACGCCAAAATGACATGAAATAAAAAAACAAGTATCTGAAATTATGTATTTAATAATAGATAAATAAGATAAAAACCTTAAGTTGTCAAGAATTCTTTTTGAATTTTATCAAAGAGAGACTCTACAGATGCAAACAGTTCAGATTCATCTTCTTTATTAATGATAACATGATCAGCCATTGATATTTTATCCTGCTGGGACATCTGAAGGTCAAGCATTTTCAAGGCATCTTTTTTTTTAACACTATCCCTTTTACAAATTCGTTCAACGAGCTCCCTATCTCCTGATACAACAGTTATGGTTGTATCAAAATACTCTTTTAAACCACATTCAAACAACAGGGGCACTTCAACAGCTACAGCTTTTTTTTCTTTATATTCAGCATTTTCCATCTGAAAAACCATCTCTTTGTTAATGAGAGGGTGTAAAATACTTTCCATCTTTTTTCGTAATCCTTGATTGTCAATAATAATACTTCTAAGCCTTGCCCTGTCAAGGGATCCATGTTCATTGACTACTTCGTGCCCAAACAGTGCAATAACCTTTTCAAACCCTGTTGTTCCAGGTTCAACAACCTGCCTTGCAATCACATCACAATCCAGTGCTACCAGCCCGATTGTTTTAAAACAGTTACATACAAGACTTTTTCCTGAACCGGCAGAGCCTGTAACTGCAATTTTTAAAATTTTTAAATCATTCTTCATAAAAATTGACTATAATATGGTTTCATGATAATTTTCAAGGTTGTTTAAAAAAATAATATATTGAAAGGATTTTACAAAGTGGAAAGAACATTATCAATAATCAAACCCGATGGAGTTGGGAAAAACGTAATTGGTGAAGTGATCAAACGATTTGAAACCGACGGCATTAAAATTGCCGCCATGAAAATGATCCATCTGACAAAAATCCAGGCACAAGGATTTTATGCTGTTCATAAAGAGCGCCCTTTCTTTAACAGTTTAACAGATTTCATGACTTCAGGTCCAATTGTGGTCATGGTGCTTGAAGGTGAAGATGTGATTGCAAGAAACAGAAAACTCATGGGAGCTACAAATTTTGAAGAGGCAGAAGCCGGCACAATAAGAAAAGATTATGCAACAAATATTGAGCAAAATGTTGTTCATGGTTCTGATGCACCTGAAACAGCTGCTTTTGAAATCGGATATTTTTTCAATAATCTTGAGATTCAGAAAAGATAACCTCATGTGTTTAACACAAGCAAAACCGCTGTCTAAATCCTACTGCAGCGGTTTTGTATCAAAAAATCCACCTGTTTTATAACCATCAATATCAATACTGGTCTTAACAAAACCTAATTTTAAAAACTGCAGCGATACCTTCTGCCTGATATTACTATCCAACAATCTGTCAATCTGTCCAGGATCAACCTCAATTCTTGCTGTTTTCCCATGACATCTTACCCTTATATGGTTAAACCCCAGACCCTTTAAAAAATTTTCTGATTCTTCAACCATTCCAAGTTTTTCCAAAGTTATTTTTTCATTATATGTAATTCTTGTTGCAAGACAGGACTGGGAAGCCTTATTCCATGTTTCAAGCCCAATTTGTCTGGAAAATATTCTAACCTCTTTTTTTGAAAAACCTGCATCAACAAGAGGAGAAATAAACCCGAGTGCTTCTGCTGCTTTTAATCCAGGTCGAAAATCTTTTAAATCATCAAGATTAGCCCCATGAACCAGAGTGCTGATCCCATATTTTTTTGCAGCATTTCTTATCATGGAAAACTTCTGCTGCTTACAAAAATAGCAGCGTTCCATAGTATTACAGACAATATTCTCTCTTGTCAAAATATCCACATCAAGACAAATATGTTGAACCCCTATTGATCTGGCAATTTTTTTAGCAAAATCAATTTCCAGTTTAGGTACAAATTGTGATGCAATAGTAATGGCAATAAATTTTTTCGGCCTTATTTTTTTAGCTAAAGCAAGAAGCAGGGTGCTGTCTGTGCCACCTGAAAAAGCCAGTGCAAAAGAAGACAATTTTGTTAACCTTTTTTCAAGGTTTTTAAGCTTTTCCAATAATTTAATAACCTTGCTTAATGGGTATAAATTTCAAACTTGGTTTCAGTTCCAATATAGCCATCCTGCTTCAAAGTAGCACTCCTCATTTCCCTGTACAACTCATCCAACTGAATTTCACTTCCAAGGTTAACAACTCTTTTAATTAATACTGTAACAGACATCAATGCTTCCCTTGGATTCAGTAGTTATAAAAACAGACTTATCACCTTATCTTATATAGCATATTTCAAGTGAATTTAACAAATTTTAAGCCGAAATATTTCTTGACTAAACAAAGGCCTTAATGTATAAAATCCAATCACTGTTTTTCTGGGTGATCGTCCAACGGCAGGACTACGGACTCTGACTCCGTCAATTAAGGTTCGAATCCTTATCACCCAGCCATTTAAAAATAAAGGTTTTCAGGAATTTTGCTTGAAAGCTTTTTTTGCTTTATGATTTTTCAAGAACATCTATCCAGATATCTACCATTTTTTCACTGAACAGATAAAAACATTTAATCAATGCTTTATATTCAGATTTTTTACATACTGAAACCGCAATTTTGGCAGCTTCCTGTGGGGGATAGCCAAAAACTCCGCATGAGATTGCTGGAAATGCAATAGATTCACATCCGTTAGATAGAGCCAGATCAAGGCTATTCATATATGCTGAGGAAAGTAGCTTTTCAGGAGTTTTATCAATATTGTATCTAGGACCCACAGTATGAATAACATATTTTGCTTTTAAATTCCCTGCCTCAGTAATCCTTGCTTCTCCGGTTGGGCAGCGAACCCCGTTTTCCGATTTTACTTTTTTACATGCTTCTAATAATTCAGGGCCGGCTGCT
>JAOZRF010000049.1 GCA_029940245.1 Desulfobacula sp. | reverse complement strand
GATATCATGCAAAGGGTTGCAGAATTGATGAACCGGGTGGGACTGCGACCGGCCCAGATGGGACGGTATCCCCATGAATTTTCAGGAGGCCAGCGCCAGCGCATCGGTATTGCCAGAGCACTTGCCGTAAAACCGGATGTGATCATCTGTGACGAGGCTGTCTCTGCCCTGGATGTATCCATACAGGCACAGATCATCAACTTGCTCAAGGATCTTCAGGAAGAGATGAACCTTGCCTATTTATTTATTGCCCATGATTTAAGCGTGGTGGAGTATATTTCCCACCGGGTGGCCGTCATGTACCTGGGACGGATTGTGGAACTGGCCCCTGATCGGAACCTTTATAAAAATCCTTTACATCCCTATACAAAAGCACTGTTGTCAGCCGTTCCCATACCAGATCCCCTGATAAATCCGGAACAGGAAATTGTGCTGTCAGGTGATGTGCCAAGCCCCCTTGATCCACCTGAAGGATGCACATTCCACCCCAGATGTCCCATGTCAATGAACAAATGCCGAACCCGGCCTGTTTACAGGGAAATTGAACCGGATCATTGGATCGCCTGTCACCTTTACCCATAATTTTTGGAGCTATAATTATGATCAATATCAAGACAATGATTGATAGGGTGTTATTTTTTTCTCGGCACAGGATTTAAAGGCTGCGCTCCCCTGCACAATTCAAAATTTGATTTTGATGAATCTGTCCTTTTATTGGGCATAGAAACATTGGTCAATTTTGCTCTGGATCTGCTTGAATCACAACCTTGACCTGAGTCATGTTACGGCATTTCTATGGCACATGCCATGGATACCCCGCCACCGCCACAAAGGGTGGCAAGGCCAATGGATTTTTTTCTGTTTTTCATGGCGTACATCAGGGATACAACGATTCTTGCACCAGTGGAGCCAACGGGATGCCCCAGACCGATTCCGGAACCATTGACATTGGTGATGTCCCGGTTCAGTCCAAGTTCTCTTTCGCATCCCAGATACTGGCCGGCAAAAGCCTCATTTAATTCAATCAGTTCAAAATCATTAAGCTCAAATTGAGAATTTTTGATTAAATTTTTCACTGCCGGAACCGGAGAAAGACCCATGACAGAAGGATGACAGGCCCCCAGTGAAGTTGCTTTTATCCTGGCAATGGGAAAAAGCCCAAGTTCTTTTGCTTTTGAGGCAGACATGATAATCATACCCGTTGAGCCATCATTAATACCCGAAGAATTCCCGGCTGTTACTTTGCCTGTTTTCGGAACAAAAGCTGCAGGAAGGGCGGAAAGCTGTTCCATGGTTATTCCCGGCCTGAACTGTTCATCTTTATCAAAAATAATGGGATCTTTTCTTTTTTGAGGAACTTTTACGGGTACAATCTCATCTTTAAATGATCCATCCTTTGTAGCGCGCTCTGCCTCATTATGGCTTCTCAAAGCGACTTCATCCATTTCTTTTCTGGAGATATCCAGGTGCTGGGCAATGAATTCCGCGGTATGGCCCATGATATAAGGCTTGCCCACAAAGTAACTCAAAGGCGATTTTGTTTCATCCACTGGTCCGTCTTCAGGATGGGGGATGATATGGGAACCGCAATGCAGGGCATGGATCATATTATCCACAAGGATCTGATCCTGAAGCCTGCATCCCCAGCGGGCATTGGGAACACTGTATGGCACGGATGACATATGCTCGGTTCCGCCGGCCAGGATAATATCTGCCATCCCGGCCTGGATCATGGCCATTCCGGAAATCATGGCCTCCATACCGGAAATACAGACCCTGTTAATGGTGACCGCGGGTACCATATCGGGAATACCTGCCAGCAATGCCCCAACCCTTGCGACATTCAGGGTATCACAGGATTCCATGCAGCATCCATAGCGCACATCATCTATCATTTCAGGTTCAATATTTGCCCTTTTAATGGCTTCTTTCATGGTAATCGCGGCAAGACTTGCCCCATTCATAGGGAGCAGGGTTCCTCCAAAAGCACCAATGGCTGTTCGACAGCCGGATACAATAACAACATCTTCCATTTTTATTAACTCCTGTACTTTAATTTTTATCCATGTCTATTTTTAAAATAAATGTTCTTCCATACTGGCGGCCGGATTATTTTCATAGGTAATAGCAGTAAGTTTCCCCATGGTTGCAGGGATAATGGTGAAAATAAAAAATTGAGCCGCCTTGATTTTACCCTGATAAAAATCCCTTTCTCTGATATCCAGTTTTTTAATTGAAAGATTGGCCCGCCATAAAAGCATCCATGCCATAATAATATCTCCTGTTGCCTCAAGCAATGGATGGGCGCAGGCAAAAGCAGATGCTATATGTTTTGAAAAAAATGCGCTGCCCGTATTTTTGCAGGTTTTTTCAAGCAAAATAAGAGCGGCTTCCAATTTTATTGCAAGTTCATTTAAGGTTTCATCCTCCCTGGCAGTATTGATGGTGGATTTAATTTCATTGATCAGGGCTTCCAGCATTAGTCCTTTATTTCCAGCGATCTTTCTTCCCAGAAAATCCATGGCCTGGATACCATTTGAACCTTCATAAATAGAGGCGATCTTACAATCTCTGACCATCTGCTCCACAGGATATTCTTTGGTATATCCATATCCGCCAAAAATCTGCATGGCCTCTACACAGACATCAAAGCCTTTTTCACTGGAATAGGCTTTGACCACGGGGGTTAAAATTTCCGCCAGATTTGAATAGCGCATGGCTTCTTTCTTATCCATGGCTGTTTCTTTTTTATCAAAACAAAAAGCCACATAATAAATCAGACTTCTCATTCCTTCCACATAGGCTTTCATCTTCAGCAGCATCCGTTTCACATCAGGATGATTGATAATCGGCACCTGATCTGCACCATGATCGGCAAGGTTTTCAATACTGCGACCCTGAAGTCTTTGTCTGGCATAGTCAAGGGCATGCAGATAAGCAAGATTGGCACTGGCAAAGGCCTGAGTACCCACCTCCAGACGGACTTCATTCATCATGTGAAACATGATTTCCATTCCCCGATTTGGGTTGCCCAGCAGAAATCCCCGGCACTTGCCTTTACTGCCAAGTGATAGAGAACAGGTCGGGCTGCCATGGATGCCCATTTTTTCTTCAACCCCCGTGCAGACCACATCATTGGATTCCCCCAGGGTTCCATCCTTATTGACCCATATTTTGGGAACAATAAACAGGGAAATCCCGCGGGTTCCGGCAGGTGCGCCTTCAATCCTGGCTAGAACCGGATGGATAATATTGTCCGTCAGGTTCTGTTCCCCGTTTGTAATAAAAATTTTACTGCCCGTTATATCATAGGTGCCATCATCCATTTTTTTTGCCGAGGTTGTCAATGCCCCGACATCTGATCCTGCGCCGGGTTCCGTCAACAGCATCGTTCCTCCCCAGGCACCGGTATAGAGTTTTTTCAAAAACAGATCTTTTTGTTCCCTGGTCCCAAAAAGATCAATCATTTTTCCGGCCCCATGGCTGAGAATGGGATAGGTGGTTAACACATAATTGGCACCGGTCAGATATTCCATGGCTGCCTGGGCAATAGTGAACGGAAGCCCCTGTCCACCATACTCAGGACTTTCAGTCAACGCACTCCATTCACCTTCCTTCAACAGTTTGTGAGGTCTTCTCAAACACTCCGGAACTTTGACCACGCCATTTTCAAAAACCACACCTTCTTTATCGCATTGGGTATAGGTGGGAAAAATTTCTTTGACAGCCAGGTTTTTGGCTTCTTTTATAACCATATCAAACATTTTTTTATTAAATGTTTGATATTTTTCTGAAGTTAAAAACGAATCCACCTTAAATTGTTCATAAAGAACAAAATCCATATCTCTTTGATCTGTAAGTTTAAAAGCCATATTCCACCTTTTGTTTATACATTAACCAATGACTTGACAAACCATTGGTTTCAAGGTTTTCGGTCAGTATCATATCTTTAATAAAAGATAAAATTTACTGATCCGGAATATACATGTCAAGTGAAAAATAATTAAGGATCAATGATGTAAACAATGTTTATGGCAAAGAGTAGTACTGCAGAATATGAGGGAAAAGAGATACAAAAAAAATTATTTATTCTTGAGCTTACCATTATCCATGGCCAGAAGATCTGAAATCGTAATATTATCCAGGCGGTCAAACATTGCACGACTGGCCTCAATCCAAACCCACCTGGACAAACATTCTCCTGCCCGGTTACATACGCCGCACACCTGTTTCTCCCGCTCTGCACAATCTGTAATGGCTGTGGATTCCTCCAGGATTCTTACAATGGTACCAATGGTTATGTCTTCCGGCGATTTTGCAAGCATGTGGCCACCAAAAGGGCCTCGATGGCTTTCAATAAGGCCTGCCTTATTCAGCTTGCCCACTAGCTGCTCCAGATATTTTAAGGAAATGTTCTGTCGCCTGGATACATCGCTCAAAGGGACTGGTTTTTCCTTGCCGTAAACAGCAATATCAAGAACAAGCCTTGTGCCGTACCTGCTTTTTGTTGTCAGTCGCATTGTTTTCCCTAAATTAATCTATGTGAAAATACAAAAAAGAGCTTAATGGTTTATCGTGGGAAATTCAACCACTTTTCCATTATCTGGTTTATTCAAGGGAAGGTAAATATAAAATTGACTTCCTTTGCCCTTTTCCGATTCAACTTCAATTGTTCCGCCATGGTATTTAATCACCCTGTGAGCGATAAAAAGACCAAGCCCCGTCCCCTGGGAACCTTTGGAAGTAAAAAAAAGCGTAAACATTTTGTTTTTTGTTTCAGTGTCCATACCCATACCATTATCTATAATGGTGAAACAAATTTGATTATTAGTGTTCTTAAAGGCACGAAACGTTATGAAATGGTCCTTTTTATCACTGTCAGACGTACATGCATCCACTGCATTTTCAAGCAGATTGACAAGGGATGCCTCCATCCATTTTAGATCAACATCAATTTTGCCAAGATTTTTGTCAATTAAAATGTCTAAACGAACAGCATTATTCTCAGCCTTTGGTTTGACTATGGAAATAATATTCTCAGCAAGGGTAGCGACCTCCACCTCCTGATATTGAAGTTCCCTTGATTTGGCATAATATAAAATTTCAAGCACCATTTTCTTAATTTTATCTGCCATGGTTTTGATCTGACCCGATGCTTTAAATACCCGTTCATCATCTTTTTTTGCAAGGCCTGTTTCAAGCTGGTAAATGCCTCCGTCCAAAGCAGTAAGCATGCCTTTTACCCCGTGGGACATGGAGCCCAGCATCAAGCCCAGAGAAACCAGATGGTCCTGTAATTGGCGGATCTGGGTGATATTGGTGGACATTTCCATCACCTGGGTGATTTCACCTTTTTTGTTTCTGATGGGTGCTGTCTGGGTCAGCACATTATACTGTTTGCCGAATTTTGAAGTGACAATCTCTTCTGTACTATGGGATTGGCCATCCTGGAATGTTGCTGCAACAGGGCAATCATTACATTGGGATGTTCTATGCTTATATGTTTCAAAACATGGCTCGCCAATCTGATTGCCAAAGTGGCTCTTGAATTTTTTATTGGATGCAGTGATCCTCAAATTTTTGTCCTGTACCGAAATATAGCAGGGAACTTCCTCAAATAATTGATTAAACAAATCCTTTGTCCCGTTCAATTCGGCAAGCCTTTCTGAATACCGCTCAAGTTTCTTATTCCTTGAAATATTTTTACCGGCAGAAATGAGGGCCAAATCAAGGGTTTTACTGCTAACCGGTATCTCAAGGTAATGAAGTACCCGGGATTCAAAAATATCCATGGCTATATCAAGCTTGTCCTTTTGTGCAAGAATAATGATCTGAACAATAGTGTTTTTCTTTTTTGCCAAATCAAGGCATGCGGCCACATCATCACTAAGGAACGGATCGGCAAGAATAATGTCCCAGCTAAGAAAACCAAGCTGATGCTTCACCTCTTCAAAGGTGGCTGCAATGACAACTTCGTATTGCAGGCGTTCTATATATGTTTTTAAAGCTCCGGCTTGATTTTTATCACCATCGATAAGCAGTAATTGTTTTGTCATGGTCGAATAGAAATACTTAAATTAATTGAGCGTTTCTTTTACAATTTTTAACAGCTCTTCCCGGTCAAAAGGTTTTGTAAGAGATGCCACTGCATTTACAACAGCATATTGGTGGCCGGAAAGACCACTGATAACAATAACCGGAATATTTTTTAATTCAGAATCCTGTGAAAGCTGACGGTAAAACCGCGGCCCCCATTCTCCCGGCATTTCTATATCCAGGGTAATAAGGTCTGGTTTTATCTTCTTAGCCTCTTTTATCCCTTCTTTAACATCCCCGGCAATATAGGCTTCATAACCATTATCATTAAACAGGGAAACAAGATAATCTCTAATATTCAAATCATCATCAATCACCAGGATTTTCTTTTTCATAACATCCTCTGAATCTTATTTGTTTATACTTATTACGGGGCAGCCTGCCCTGACGATAACCTGTTCTACATTTCCCCCCAGTCTGATATCTTCTGAGGATATTTTTCTCGAATGATGCGCCATAATGAGCAGATCCGCTTGTTTATCCCTGGCATATTTAACAATTTCTATAAAGGGAATGCCTTCCCAGACATCCATGGAGTAACCCTTCAACTCTTTTAACCGGGGCTCATACCTTGACCTGATTTTTCTCAAGGATTCTCTTATCTGCTGCTCAATTTCATCCTGGTTTAACATTTTGCCGGCATGCAAAGCACTGATATCAAGGGCATGAAAAACACTGAGTTCACAATCAAGGGTTTTAGCCACCTTCATTGCAAAATCAAATGCCTTGTCTGAGATTTTTGAAAAATCCGTGCCGAATACGATATTTGACAATCCTCCCCAGAAAGAGGCTGCAGGGCGGTTCACAAAAAGAACAGGGCAATTGGCTGACTTGGCAACTTTTTGAAGGGTTGAGCCCAGAGAACTTTTTTTGTAAACACTTTCTCCTTCATCCCCCGTGCTGCCACCCAGCAGTATCAAATCCGGTTTCAGAATTTTTGCCTGTCTCAATATCTCCCGGGCAGGCACCCCCACTGCAACATCTATTGTATAATTTAAGCTCTCATCCAGGTATTTTTCATAATACGTTCGAATATCTTCAGTTACCCAAGCAGTATAGTCTTCATCAACATCAACTCTTTCTTTGGTTTTTACATCCACGACCACCTGGCTGTATCCCCTGGAGGGAACTCCCAGTACATGAAAAATATTCAAGTGAGACTGGTAGCTTTTGGCAATGTTAAAGGCAACCCTTGCCGCATGATCGCTGGCACCCGTTGCCGATGTTGCAAATAAAATTTTTTTAAACATATCAAACCCCATTCATTTCATTAAATGATCGGCTCTATTCCTCTGGCCGTAAATGCTCGGGAATTTCCAGCATTTTTACAACAACTGGTTTTAAAAAGCTCCACCGAATGCCGATCTCATATACTTCTTCAAGATCCCGAATGGCATCCCAGCAATTATGGCAGGGCGCCAGAACTAATTTTGCACCCGTTTCAAGAATCTGATCCCGTTTTTTAATCAAGGCTATATTCCGCTGTTTTCTGAACAGACCGATACCATTGAATCCCCCCCCTCCGCCACAGCAGTAATTATGTTCTTTGTTGGGCGACATCTCAATAAAAAAGCCTGGCTCAACAATATGCTTCATAATGTCGCGTGTTGCTTTTTTAAGACCCTGATTTCTGATATAATTACATGAATCCTGGAGTGTTACAGGCTCTTTTATCCTTTTGGAAGGATCAATTTTAAGTTTCCCAGTATTGAGCGCTTCTGCCAGCCATTCGACATAGTGAATGGATTCAACCGGTGGTTGACCATTCTTTCGTCCTGCCCAGTAAGGGCCTTCGACGACAGTGGCCCTGTGGGCATGACCGCATTCCGTTCCGATCATCCGTTTGGGCTTTAGTCTTTCCATGGCCGCATACACGCTTTCTACCTGCATCTTGCAGGCAGCCCAGTCTCCGGCAAACATGGCAAGACTTGTCTCCTCCCACCCTTTGGACGGAACCGTCCAGTTTTCACCTGCTATATGAAACAGGATGGCTGCTTCGGCAAGATCTTCGGGATAGTGTTTTACTTCCCTTGCATTCACCGTGTACATGATGTCAGCACCTTCCACGTCAACTGGGACTGTGAGCCCGGGATAATCATCTTCATACTCCTCAACCATCCATTCAAAGGTATCGACAAAGTCCGCATCTGTGACATCCATCTGGGCCCGGTAAACCCTGTGCATGCCCGCACCGATTTTCAGCTCCCATGGCACAAACCCCTGCTGGTATAACAAGCCTCTAAGGTAACCAAACATAATGCCCGTATCAATCCCATGGGGACAATACATACCGCACCTGTTGCAACAGGTACATTGTGCCCATGCGACCTCCATGCAATGCCGCATGAATTCATTGTCAACTTTTCCCTTTTTTCGTATGATTTCACCAAGAGTAGATTGAATTTTATAGGCTGGAACCTGTTTGGGATCCCGGCCATTGACCTCGTATAGAAAACAGGAATCTGCACACATTCCGCAATGGGCACAGATCTCAAGCCAGGTTTTCATCCGTGACTTAACAGTATTTTGTATGGTTTTCCACAAAAGATCAGAATCAACTTCCAGTTCCTTCATTTCCTTATAGTAGTCATTCCCACTGGTATCTGACAGCAGTTCATTAATGCCTTCTGCTGTATCTACGGGTTTTTTATTGCAAAATTTCCCTTCGGGCATGGATCGTTCTCCTTAAAACTTAGGTGGATTGGCTATTGTTTACCAAGCCATTTTTGTTCCTTTCATTCCGCCTCTCTTAATTCCAAAATCCATTCCAAGCTGTGCACGGGATGCAAAAAACAAGAAAACATGAGACAGCTTGGTAAAAGGAATGGCAATCAAAAGGAGCTCCCCGCAAAATATATGCATATTCAGCCAGAATGAATACTCTCCAACCTGGTATCGGGCAAGAAGACCCGTAATAAAGGGTGCAATGGATACCAGCAAAATAAAATAATCATATCGTGTGGTCATTATCCTGACTTCAGGAAGAACCAGCCTTCTTAATACAAGGAAAAAGGCGCTTGCAACTGCCATCCAGGTGAATATATCCGCAACGTCAGCGTTTAACGTAAAAAATGAAATGCCCAGCTTTTCCCGGAGAAACAGGTTATGTCCCAGCAGAAAAAGGGGAATTAAAACAGCTCCGAGGTGGAATCCGAAAAAAGCGATTGCAATAAACGGCTGGGTTCGCCAACCATATGTGCCAAACGGAATCAGCCATTTATAAATAGACCGGACAGCCCCTTTAAATCCCGCAGCCGGGTATGAGGTATAGGCCACCCTGTCCAGCTGCCAGCTCAATCCTCTGAAATACATGATAAATCGTGCAAGCATTCCAATCAAACAGACCCCCAGAGTTATCCAGAAGAACACGCCTGTTAACAGATCATGCATTGTTAAATCCTCCATATAATAAATTAACTCTAATCATCTTCTCTGTCCGTCAGGAATTTCCAGAAAAGCGGCATAAAAATTAAGATTCCACCCATGATGATATATGTTATTCCTTTGGTATATGTCATAAATTCCTGAAGGGTAAAAATAGTGTTTTCCAAAGTATCCTCCTTTATCCCGTCTAATGGGTCTTGTAATCAGCGTGTTCGTGAAAAATGGGCATCCTTGTTACAATAAATCTGTAAATCACAATCCCCAGGGTTACAATAAAAACAGAAGTGGCTATTTCCATAAAACTGGGGCAATACCTTTGGGCTGCGGGCAGATGAAAGTTAAATGCCACAACGGAGATATTGAGTCTGTTTAATACAATTCCCAGCACCGTCCAGATGGATGCCAGCCGGATGAACATAAGATTCTTTTCCCGGGAACCCACGGCATAGAGAATAGCAGGGAAAAGAACAAATCCGACCAGTTCGAAAAGGAACCAGAGTCCCCAGCCCGTGGTGAGATAATGCCAGTTGTTGTCTATGGAAAGGCCGATGATCTTGATACAGATATATCCCATCATGAGCAATGATGCTGCTTTGGCAAATCCCAAGGCAACCCCGCTACTCTCTTTCAAATGGGTTTCATCCATTTTGTATTTCAGGTAACGATGGGCCAGGCTTCCTTCAAAAATAACCATGGACATGCCGGCAAAAATGCTGGATATGAAAAAATATACGGGCAGATAGGAAGAATACCATAGCGGATGAAGCTTTGATGGTACAATCATAAAAAGGGCACCCAGGGAAGACTGATGAAGGGTTGAAAGAATCACACCTAAAATTGTCAATAAAAGGGTTACCTTTACGATGATATTTCTTAATTTTTTTAACCCCAGCCATTCCATGGCGGCAGGGCTGAATTCGATAAGCAATACCGTCAGATAAAGAAACACACAAAGTCCCACTTCAAACAGCAGAGATGAGGTTCCCTGGGAAAAAAATATCGGATAAGGCAGGCGCCAGGGGCGGCCGACATCATAGTGAAGGGCCAGAACCACAAGGGCATACCCTAAAAACGCAGTTAAAATAGCTGGCCGGACAGCTGAATGAAATCGTTTCAGCCCAAAGATATAACATGCCGCAGATGTGACATAACCGCCTGCTGCAAGGGCAACACCACACAAAAGATCAAACCCGATCCATATCCCCCAGGGGTTATTGTTATCAAGGTTGGTCACTGTACCAAGGCCCATGGTAAACCGCAAGATTGTCAACACAAGCCCCCCGGCAAGTATAATACCTGTCACCATATTAAATAGTGAAAATTTTTTATTTTCAGGAATCTGGTTATCCAAATCCATTTTATTCCTCCTGTTTGCCTTTTTCTTCTGAATCTTCAAGGGCTTTTTTAACTTCAAAATTGATCGCAGCAGTCTTTTCTTTGGTCATTTTTTCCCTAAGTTTTTCTATCTTTTGATTCATCTCTTCATTGGATTGAACCCTTGCTGCCTTTACTGCCTCGTTTTTTTCTTCTTCAGCGATTTTATCTTTTCTCTTGGAGATGGCATATACGCCCGTGAGCAATACGGGCCAGAGCCCAACAACTATGGGAACTGCTGAAAGCGGTCCCGAGGTGAGTTCAGGTGCTGATGTGGTTCCCAGGTCCTCTCTCATGCCAATGGTTGCAAAAGGTTGCCCGGAGAGGTAAAGCCAGCTTGTCCCACCCATTTCATGCTCGCCATATACATGATCAACATATTTTTCAGGATATTTTTGAATTCTTGCTCTTGCAATCTTTAAAAGCGATTCTCTTTTGCCAAAAATCAATGCTTCTCGGGGGCAGGCTTCCACACATCCCGGAAGCTTACCCTCTTTTAAACGGGGAGCACACATGGTGCATTTCGTCACCCGGGGTGTCAGAACTTTATCATATTCATAGGCTGGA
>JAOZRF010000048.1 GCA_029940245.1 Desulfobacula sp. | reverse complement strand
GGTTCCGGGAGGCTTGGATGTGATATCAAAAACAACCCGGTTAATATTTTCAACTTCATTGATTATTCTATTGGAAATTTTACCTAAAAGATCGTGGGGTAATTTAGCCCAGTCAGCTGTCATTGCATCATTGCTGGTGACGGCTCTTATGGCAATACAATTTCCAAACGTCCTTTTATCTCCCATCACTCCTACGCTTTTAATTGGCAGGAGGACAGCAAAAGATTGCCATAATTTTTTATAAAGTCCGGCTTTTCTAATTTCTTCAAGTAAAACAGCGTCTGCTTTTCTTAAAATTTCAAGTCCGTCCTCCGTGATTTCACCCATGACCCTTATGGCAAGGCCTGGTCCTGGAAAGGGCTGACGCCATATAAGATCATCATTAATGCCCAATTCTTTCCCAAGTTTTCTAACTTCGTCCTTGAAAAGAAGCTGAAGGGGTTCAATGAGTTTGAGTTTCATTTTTTCCGGAAGGCCACCAACATTATGATGAGATTTGATAATAGAGGTGGGCCCGCCAAAAGCTGATTTGGATTCAATAATATCCGGGTATAAGGTTCCCTGACCTAGAAATTGTGCGCCTTCAATTTTATGGGCCTGGGCTTCAAAAACTTCTATAAAAAGGTTTCCGATAATTTTTCGTTTTTTCTCAGGATCAGTCACACCTTTTAATGCAATTAAAAATTTATTTTTAGCATCAATAAATTTGATATTTAAATCTAAGCTGGGTGTCAGGCTTTTTTCAAGAATGTCTTTTTCATTTTTTCTTAAAAGGCCATTGTCAACAAAGATGCAGAACAGATTTTTGCCGATGGCTTTATGTATAAGCGTTGCAGCAACGGATGAATCAACACCGCCTGAAAGTCCCATGATCACTTTTTTATCACCAACCGCGGCTTTAATTTGAGCAATCGCACCATCGCAAAAGGATTTCATTGTCCAGTTTTTTTGACAATTACAGATATCAAATAAAAAATGGCGGATCATTAAAGAGCCGTTTATGGAATGTTCGACCTCGGGATGGAACTGAAACCCATAAAACTTTTTTGTATGGTTTGCAATAGCTGCAATGGCAGTATTTTTGGTGGAAGCGGTAATAACAAAATTTTCAGGTAATTCAATGGCAGAATCTCCATGACTCATCCAGCATTGAAACCCGGTATCCATATCCTTGAATAAGGGATTGGGATCTTTTATATCAAGGTTTGCAAATCCATACTCCCGCTTGGCCGTTTTTTTAATTTTTCCGCCCAGGGTATGTACCATATAATGCATCCCATAGCAGATACCAAGGATGGGGATGCCAAGATCAAAAAGGGCTTTATCAATTGCCGGACTGTTTTCTTCATAGATGCTTGATGGTCCACCGGAAAGAATGATGCCCCGGGGATGAAGCTTTTTTAATTTTTCCAGAGAAATACTGGCAGGTTCAACCTGGCAATATACATCATTTTCTCTAACTCTTCTTGCAATAAGCTGATTAAATTGTGAACCAAAATCAATAACAATGATCATAAAGTTATTCCTGTATTAATAATTTATCTAAACTATAATAATTGCTATAATATGGACAAAAAAGCAAGTTGTTTTTATCCTTAAGGTTGCCATCCGACCTTTAATATGATTAATTGGGAGATAAGGATAAAATTTAATATTTTTAAAAATAAGTTAAGGAGTGTGTATGTACCTGGCAAGTGATTTAAGAAAGGGTTTAAAGTTTGAAATTGATGGTGAACCCTATGTCATTATTACTTTTGAATTTAAAAAACCTGGAAAAGGGCAGTCTTTATATAAATGCAAATTAAAGAATATGATAACAGGTACTCAGTATGAACGAACCTATCGATCCGGTGATAAATTTAAAAGAGCTGATCTTGAAGAACAGGAAATGGAATATCTTTATTCGGATAAAGTCAGTTGCTGTTTTATGAACACTGCCAATTATGAACAGCATTTTTTAACAAAAGATCAATTGGGAGATTCAATCGATCTGTTAAAGGACAACACCATCTGTACGATTCTATTATATAATGGTCTTCCCATTGGTGTTACATTACCGAATTTTATCAATTTGCAGGTTGTTGAGTCAGAACCCTGGGCAAAAGGTGATACAGCAACTGGAAGCACAAAACCTGCAATACTTGAAACAGGATTTGAGGTTCAGGTACCTCCTTTTGTTGAGCAGGGTCAGATGATAAAAATTGATACCAGAACCCGGGAATATGTAGAACGGGTGAATGAATAATTCAGTATGTTCATCATAGCGGTGTTTTGAAATCACAATCCTTGTTGGGACATTTTAAGAATTTTCCATTTCTTTTGGTCTCTTTTTCCACAAGATAAACATTGCCGCAATCAGGGCATGCTTTGTTAACAGGCTTATCCCATGATGCAAAGGTACAGTCCGGATAATTAGAGCACCCAAAAAATATTTTACCTCTTTTTGATTTTCTTTCTATAATCGTTCCTGAGCAATCTTTCTGCGGACAATTTACGCCGATATCCCTGCCGTTTTGTTCACCATTAACAGATTCAGTATGCTTGCACTCAGGATATCCGGTGCAGGCTAAAAACAGGCCGAAACGGCCTTCTTTTTGAACCATGGGTTTGCCGCATTTTATACAATCCTTGACTTTGGTATTATCAATGAATTTTGTAACAATTGACAGATTGCCTTTTTCATCTCTAAGATAATTGCTGGTAAATGAGCAGTCCGGATACCCGGTACATGCGAGGAAATGTCCATTTTTACCGATTTTTATATTTAATTGCTTTCCACAGGATGGACAATTTAAATCTGTTTTAATTCCAATCCCTTTTACACTGATCATTTCCTCGCTTGCAAGGTCCAGGCTTTTTTTAAATGTGGCATAAAAATTGGTTAATAACTGCACCTCTTCTAAATTGCCGGTTTCTACATCATCAAGATTGTTTTCCATCTGGGCTGTAAAGGAAATATTTAAAATATTAGGGAAAGATGAAACCAGCAAATCATTTACAATGAAACCAAGTTCACTTGGAATAAAATACCGGTTTATAAGGTCAACATATCCTTTGTCCCTGATCACAGACAGGATGGAGGCATAAGTGCTGGGTCGGCCGATACCATTTTTTTCAAGTTCTTTAACAAGGGAGGCTTCGGAAAATCGTGGTAAAGGTTTTGTAAAGTGCTGTTTTGGAATAATCTCTATGGTTTTTAATTCAGTCCCGACTTTTGCATCAGGCAATGCCTGAACATTTTTGTTTTTGGACTCTTGATCCTGGGAATAAAGGTTCATGAATCCCGGGAACCTGATAGTTGAACCGCTGACAGAAAACAGATATTGATCTGTTGCCTGAATCAAAATTGTTTTTTGGTCAATGATCGCCTGGGCCATTTGTGATGCTACAAATCGTTTCCATATCAGGTCATAGAGATTAAATTGATCAACACTTAAAAATTTTTTAATCATCTGGGGAGAATGAAATACAGATGTAGGTCGAATGGCTTCATGGGCATCCTGTACCTTGTTCTTGTTTTTAAAGAATCGGGGTTTGCTTAAAGCAAACTCATTTCCCATGGTCTTGGAAATATACTTTTGTGCTTCATTTGCTGCATCATCTGCGATTCTGATGGAATCAGTACGCATATAGGTGATAAGGCCTTCGGGTCCCCCTGTTCCAATCTCAATACCTTCATAAAGCTGCTGGGCTACAATCATGGTTTTTCGTGCGGAAAATCTTAACCGATTGATGGCATCCTGTTGAAGTTTACTGGTAATAAAGGGGGGTAAAGGATTGCGTTTGATGGTTTTGGCCTTTATTTCACGGATGACAAATTTTGCATTTTCAAGGTCTTTTAAAATACTTGAGACCTGGGTTTGATTCTCAATTTTTGCTTTTTTATTGTTAATTTTAATGAGATCGGCATTAAAATTAGGAGGAAAATTGGCAAGAAGCTCGGCCGTAATAGTCCAGAATTCTTCGGGAACAAATTTCCAAATATGTCTTTCCCTGTCACAAATAATTTTAACGGCAACGGATTGAACCCTTCCAGCACTTAATCCTCTCTGGATTTTTTGCCATAATAATGGAGAAATCTGATAGCCCACCAGCCGGTCCAGTTTTCTTCGGGCCTGCTGGGCATCATATTTGTTCACATCTGGTTTCAGAGGGTGTGCCAATGCTTCTTGAATGCCTTTTTTTGTCAATTCATGGAAAAGGACACGATGAAAAATCAGATCCTTTTGTTTTAAAATATCCATGATGTGGAATGTAATGGCTTCACCTTCACGATCAGGGTCAGGGGCAAGATAAATATCTTTGGCATTCTCGGCCAGTTTTTTTAAGTTCCCAATAATTTTGGATTTGTCTTTAATATTGACATATTTGGCTTTGAATTTTTTTTCAACATCAATACCAAGGGTATTGATTGGAAGATCTCTTATGTGGCCGACACTTGCAGCAATATTAAATTCTTTTCCCACATATTTTTTTAATGTTTTAATTTTTGTTGGAGACTCTACTATGATGAGGGGTTTTGTCAATGGTTTTCCTCCGAGATAGAATAATAATTACCCTGATGGCGATTCACCTTTCCTGCAAGTTCCAGGTCAAGCAATTGAGAGGTAATCCGCGAGGTGTTCATCCCGCTGTTTTCAATTAATACATCGATATGGACAGGGTAGGGTCCTATAAATTTTAAAATTTCCGGGCCGGTGGTTTTACAGCTTTTATAGTTGAGCTTTTCTTGATTTTGTAAAGATAAAGATGGATATTTTTCTTTTAGATGGACAAAATGATGTAGTTCATCCATGATATCCATCTCGTTTTCCACAAGCTTGGCACCTTGTTTTAATAAAGCATGCGTGCCCTGGCTTTTTGCTGACTGGATACTGCCCGGAACTGCAAATACTTCCCGGTTATATTCACCTGCCAGCCGCGCAGTGATTAAAGAACCACTCCTTTTGGCTGCTTCAACGATAATGGTGCCACAGGATAATCCTGCAATAATTCGATTGCGAATGGGAAAATTTGAAGGGAAAGGTTCAGTATCTGCTTTAAATTCTGAAAAAATAGTACCCTTATCTGCAATAGCGTGAAAAATAGTTTTATTCTCCCTGGGATATATCTTGTTCAGTCCTGAACCCAAAACCGCGATGGTCTTTCTTTTTGCTTTTAATGCGCCTTGATGAGCTCTCGTATCAATCCCCCTTGCCAGTCCGCTGACAATCTGAAATCCTTTCTTTGCAAGGCGATAGGCCAGATTTTCAGAGGTGTTCAACCCATAGACAGTTGCACTCCTTGACCCGACAATAGAGATACAGGGGGCGCTGTTGTCCAGTTTCCCCAAATAAGTTAATAAAGGCGGTGGATCATTGATCTGCTTTAACAAGACAGGATAGGAAGAATCGGTCAGTGTAACAATTTTTATATTTTTGTTTAAAATCAGATCCAATTCTTTTTTTGCTTTGTCCTGAAATGTTTTGTGGCGGGTGATGCCATTAATTATTTTTGCAGAGATCTTGTCAATTTTTTTCAACTCTGATTCAGAAGCGCTTAAAACCCTTTCAGGGGACTGAAATTGATCAATCAATTTCTTAGCCATCATATTCCCTAAAAAAGGGATCTCCCTCAGTGTAAACCAGGGTAAATATTTTTCAAAAGATGTATGCATTTTTAAAAAAAGGTTTTACTAACAATCCCCTGTTTTTCATAAAAGGCATAAACTTACCTTTTGTGAGCAATAAGAACAATGGGGCTGGCCACAAATATGGAAGAATATGTACCAATAAGAACACCGATGATCATGGCAAAGGCAAAATTATGAATAATCTCGCCACCCAGAAAGTAAAGTGCAAAAAGAACTACCAAAGTGGTTACCGATGTTAAAATTGTTCTTGAAAGCGTTTCATTGATACTTTTATTGAATAAAAGCGGAAGAGAATCCGTGGTTTTTGCGCCTTTTATATTCTCCCTTATACGATCAAAGACAATAATGGTATCATTTAGTGAGTACCCTATTATGGTTAACAGGGCTGCTATAATGGGCAAAGAAAAATCCAGGTTTAATATTGAAAAAATACCAATGGTTATCAATACATCATGTAACAAGGCTACAATTGCACCCATTGCATATTTAAGACGTAAAATCCAGAACAATGCCAGAGTTATCACAAGGGCTGCTGTAATAAGAATTGCCATACTGAAATTAAATACAGATAGAAAATACACTGCTGTCATTAATGAACCTGCCATCACACCTGACAGAATCCATTTTAACTCGAATCTGCCTGAAATATATATGGTGATAAACAGCAGAGAATAGAAAATGGCCAAAAGTGCTTTGTTCCTTAAATCTTTACCGACCTGGGGACCCACCATTTCCACCCTCCGGATTTCAGGAGCAATTCCCGTTGAAGCCTTAACAGCATCTGTAATGGATTGTGACAAGCCTTTATCCGTCATTGCAAGGTTGCTGGTTCGAATTAAAAACTCATTGTCCTGGTTGTGTCCAAAATTTTGCACTGAGGCATCGTTAAAGCCTATATCGGATAATCCGGTTCTTATTTTGTCAACGGGAACCTGTTCTGAAAATTTAATTTGGATGATGGTTCCGCCAACAAAATCAATGCCGTAATTAGGCCCTTTATGAATAATAAGAGAGCCGATGCTCAAGAGGATAAGAATGATTGATAAAGCATATGCAATATTATGTTTACCAATAAAGTCTATATTGATATCAGACTTGATAAGTTGCATTATTTATTTCCTTTATATACTTAATTTTTTGGATGGTTTATTCTTTAAAACAAAATTGAAAATACTTTTTGAAAGAACCAGTGCTGTAAAAAGACTTGCGACAATACCAAGGCAAAGGGTAACGGCAAAACCTTTAATGGGCCCTGTACCAAACTGGTATAAAACAAGGGCTGCAATCAAGGTTGTAACATTTGCATCAAGGATGGTCAGAGCTGCCCGGTCAAAACCTGAATGTACTGCTGCCAGAGCTGTCTTTCCTTTTCTAATTTCTTCTCTGATCCTTTCATAAATAATTACATTGGCATCAACGGCCATACCAATGGTCAGAATTATACCTGCAATTCCAGGCAGTGTTAAAGTAGCCTGGAAAGCTGCAAGGCCTCCTCCGATAAGGATAATATTAACAATTAATGCCAGATCAGCGATCAGCCCGGCATTTTTATAATAGATTATCATAAATAAAATCACAAGAAATCCGCCAATTACCATTGAAATAAGGCCAGTACGTATGGAATCTGCGCCAAGTGTGGGACCAACCGTGCGTTCTTCAATAATTTTAACGGGTGCCGGTAAAGAACCTGCTCTCAGTGCAATGGCAAGATCCTTTGCTTCATTAAGGGTGAAATGGCCTGTTATCCTTGCTTTTCCACCGGCAATCCTGTCCTGAATAACTGGTGCGGAATAAACTGTTTTATCAAGTACTATGGCAAGCCTTTTATGGATATTTTCCCCGGTGATATGATCAAAAACCCTGGCACCTTTTCTATTAAACTCAATGCCAATCTGGGGCTGTTGAAACTGATCAAATTCAACTCTTGCATTGGTTAACAGGCTGCCATCCAGGAGGATTCTTTTGTTGATTAAAAATGCTGTTTTGACTGGTATGCCTGAGCCGGGGTTATATTTGGTCTGATAAAGGATTTCATCACCAACAGGAGGAGTTCCATTTATGGCAGCATTGACGTCAGCATCATCATCAACCAGTTGAAATGTCAATTGAGCAGTTTTTCCAATTAGATCTTTGGCTCTTTCTGGATCCTGGATGCCGGGCAATTGAATCAGAATTCTGTTTTTACCCTGTATCCGGATATCAGGCTCACTCACACCAAATTCATCAATTCTGTTGCGGATGGTTTCAAGAGCCTGGGCAGTGGCCATTTTTTTAAGGTTTTCAGTATCTTCTTCCGACAGGGCCAGTTTGTAGGATACAATATTATTATCAATCTGTGGCTTGTGGGCGACAAGATTTCCAAAATTTTTTGAAAGGACAGTCTCAAACCCTGATTTGTCATTACCATCGGCAAATTTTGCAAGGATAGAGTTGTCATTAAGACGGGAAATACCAAGATGTTTCACGCCTTCTGTTCTAAGCTGTTTTTTAATTTCCTGTATGGTTCTTCCAACCTCAGCTTCAACAGCCTTGATGTTTTGAACTTCAAGTACAAGATGCATTCCTCCCTGAAGATCCAACCCCAAATTGATTTTTTTATGGGGCCAGCAATTAAAAAAGGTAGGAAGCAGAAAGACAATGGCTGCCAAAATAACACCGATATTTAATACAGATTTAAATGTAAACGGTTTCAATCTAATTACTCCTAATGGATTTATTTTTTCTTTTTATCTTCTTTCCGGACTGGTTCAGCATCAGAAATCACAACGGCAACATTTCCCCTGGAAATTTTTATTTTTACCTTTTCAGCTATTTCAAGACCAATGGTTGTATCATCAAGACTTAGGATAGTTCCATAGATACCACCAGATGTAACGATTCTAACACCTTTTTTTAAATTGCTGATCATTGCTTTATGCTCTTTGGCTTTTTTCTGCTGGGGCCGAATCAAAAGAAAATAAAAAATTGCAAATAAAATAATAATGGGTAAAAAACCGGCTATTCCGCCTGCCCCGCCTGCCCCGCCTGCCCCGCCTGCTCCGCCTGTCTGTCCCATTGCAAATGCTGTACTAATCAAAATAATCCTCCTTTGAATAAATAAAATATAAATCTATATTTTTTTTGTAGGAACCCAGATGGTCTTTCCATCAAATTGGATTCTGTCTATGTTATGATAATCAATTTCTTTTAGAACTGAAAACACTTCCTCCATATTGTAAATAATAATCTTACTTAACGGCTCAATAAGATTGATGTTTGAAACAATTTTTTTTTCAAGTAAATTGTATATAATTACTATGTTTTCAGAAAATTTTAAAATTTTCCCGATGCCTGAACTCATTCCCCTGTTAATCGGTTCGTCTGCAACAGGTGAAATTTTTATTCCCTGGTGTTCATAATATTCTTTTAAAATATTAAAATGAATATTCCATATATTGTCGCCTGGTTGAACCACATAAATCCCGAATTTTTTTATTTGTTCAGGCTGCACAGCCCCGGATGTTTCAATTTTTTCCTGAAAAACCTTGCCTTCTTTAATGGTGGCTTTTTCTAAGATATCTCTCATGGAAATCTGGACATCCCCAACCTTAAAAGTTTCATTTGAATTGACAATCATATCAAGACTTTTTTTAAGGCCTAATTCTGTTTTGCGGGATACCATGAGCTGCTTTAATTTCTCATCTATTTTTAGATTTTTATAACTAATGTCAGGAAGAACAATAATCCTGCCCTGAACTATTTCATTGGATTGTACAGATTTGTTTCCATTAGCGATCTTATTTATTTTAACACCCTTGTCATCAACGATTATTTCTGTTTTAACTGCCTTGTCATTAATGAATATTTCTGGTTTAACAGTCTTGTCATCAACGATTATCTCTGGTTTAACTGTCTTGTCATCAACGATTATCTCTGTTTTAACACCCTTGTCATCAATTGTTATTTTATCTGGTTTTACAGTATTGTCATTAATAGGAATTTTATTGCCTTTTATTCCGGTATCAGTGCTGATACTCCTGTCTTCCTCAACCATGGAGGTCTGTGTTTCAGTTTCAGAATTCTGTGGTGTTATAGTTTCACTATTTGGCAGGGTCAGCTTCCTTTCCTGGAATTTATTAAAATAGGGTATCCCCAAATAAAGTATACAGCCTATAATCAGTACTGCCGGTATGATTAATTTTATATTTTCACTTTTTTTCTTGGGCATATTTTCCCATTATTTTAAGTAGATCAAAATTGCATCAGATACACAATAGAATGGTTTATGTCAAGAAAGAGCTTCACTTGGGGGTAATTATAATAATTTTACTTTCCCCGGAAATCATTGCTGAGTCTCCCTCAATTGTAATGGCAATCGATCTTTTAGATTCAATTTCAGATAATTCCTCTCTTTTTTTATTTAACAGATAGTTTGCCACATCAGTGGGGACAATCCCTGTTGCTTCAGTGACCTCAGGTTTTAATGTTTTTAAGTTCAATTGTCTTAAAAAGGCAAGTCCCTGGGTTTCTACAGATGGAGTTTGACCACGGCCATTACAATGTCTGCAGGTTTCATAGCTGCCAAAAGTAATGGAGTGCCTTATCCGCTGCCTGGACATTTCCAATAACCCAAATGTTGTAATTCCACCTACCTTTGTTTTGGCTTTATCTGATTTTAAATATTTTTTCAGGGTTTTTGTGATTTCAGCTTTGTGTCTGCGATCCTTCATATCTATAAAATCAATCACAATCAATCCACCCATATCACGAAGTCTCAATTGCCGTGCAACTTCCTCACAAGACTCAAGATTTGTATGAAAAGCAGTCTCTTCAATATTTTTCTTTTTAGTGGATTTTCCTGAATTTACATCAATGGAAACCAGAGCTTCTGTTTGTTCAATTACAAGGAAACCTCCGGATTTGAGGATGACTTTTTTTTTGTAAATAGAAGCAATCTGATCTTCAAGTTGATATTTACTGAATATGGGTTTGTCACCCTTGAAAAGTTTGACTATTTTTTTTTGTTTTGGAGCGATTAAACCGATGAAATCCTGCACTTCCTTGAAAATTTCAGGACTGTCTATCAGAATTTCATTGACGTCTGATGTAAAATAATCTCTTAAAGATCTGACAGCAAGGGTTTGCTCTTTGTAAAGAAGGGATGGGGCTGTATTTTTGACAGCCTTTTTGTCAATGTTTTTCCATACACGCATCAGGTATTTTAAATCAGCAGTTAAAAGAGTTTTTGTGGAGCCTCGGCCCGCGGTCCTGACAATCATTCCAAAGCCTTCCGGGATATCTATTTTTTTTATAATAGTGACAAGTCTTTTTCTCTCCTCTTCATCACTGATTTTTCGGGACACACCTTTTGTTGAATTTCCCGGCATGAGAACAGATAATCTTCCAGGCAGAGAGATAAAGGTTGTCAGCATGGATCCCTTCTGGCCGATCTGGTCCTTTGTCACCTGAACGATAAGTTCCTGACCTTTTTTAATTAGATGAAACAAAGCCTTTTCACCGGCTTCGACATCCTGAAAATAGTCTGGATGGATTTCATTTTTTTGCAGAAAACCGTTTTTAGGCGCTCCATAGTCAACAAAGACTGCCTGGAGACTTGGTTCAACCCTTGTGACAATCCCTTTATAAATATTGCCTTGTGTGACTTCCTTTGCCGTTGTTTCAATGTGAAATTGTTCAAGTTTGTTATCTTGAATTGCTGCAATTCTGTTTTCATCAGAATCCAGTGCATTGATTAGAACTTTTTTTGCCATTACACAGTCTCTTTAAAATTTATATTATTATTATAAAACTCTTGAATTTTTAAGTAGTAAATTGAATGGATTACGTCAATTTTTTTATTTGTTTTATGAATTAATAGTTTGTTTTGATATTTTTTCT
>JAOZRF010000047.1 GCA_029940245.1 Desulfobacula sp. | reverse complement strand
AATTACGTAGCTTTATCAGCCCGGCCATGAATGCCTTGGCAGTGATTTTTATCATTCTGACGGTTATGGGCGCTGTTGTCTACGAGTACAAACGGCGACGCGAAATGATCAAAGCCGGCGTGAAGATAACTCCCGAACCCGCTGCTCAAGCTATAGGTATGTGAGCTTTTCAGACATGACTTTCCTCTATGTGCATTCGACAATTAAAAATTGCTAAAACTTTCAAATGATATCTTAAACCAGCTATGAATAGAAAATGATCTTTTACAGAAAGACTTTTTATTAAGGCACCAGAAACATCGTTTGTCTGTGTAATTTAAGGAGCGTATGCTCACAATACTCAATGTATTGCTCCGGTTAAAATTATCACCCGTGTTGTACTCAGTTTGTAGTGGCGCTTATGCTTCCAAAATTTTCAGGTTTTCGGTCAGGCACTATTCAACCCTGTGCCAGGTCTGGGTTCTGAAGAAAAAGACAATATAGCCCCGGACCATCAGTTTTCCATCCTCAATCCATAATTTGCAGGTATATATTTTCCCTTCTTTGGGATCCAGTATGGTGCCGCCGCTGTATCCAGTGCTTGTTTTAACAAGATCTTTAATAATGATCATCCCTTTTGTGGGCTGATCTTTACGTGGGTCATCATCCGGGCATTTATCACAGACAGGATCAGGGTCTTCTCCTGGTTTTCGAAACAATTCTGTTATCCGGCCGAAATATTTTCCCTCTTTTTCATAAATCTGCACAATGGATTTGGGTTCCCCGGTTTTGTCATCAATGGTTTTCCATTTTCCCACAATGGAAGCATCTTCGGCAAAACTTAAAGAAATAAAACAAAAGTAAAAAAGAACAGGTAAAATAGTAAGTTTAAACAAATTTCTCATAATCTGTCTCCAGCAAGTATTGTTGATAAGATAAACACTATTATCCTTCTTAGTATTATGGCTATTTGGTGTCAAGAAAAAAGATAAACCCTGACCACTATCAAGGTACCACCTGCTGCGTTGACTGCGGTCATTCCTCCCTGCCTCCTTTGTTGTGCATAGATTTTTTTTAGAGATTTTCAGGTTTTACAACGGGATGTTCCTTTAAGTATTCCAGTCTGTTTAAGCCATTGATATAGGCCAGGGCGCTGGCAGTAATGATATCCGGATCAGCTCCTTTACCAAGGGCTATGATTCCGTCTTCCTGTAGCCTGACGGTTACTTCGCCCTGGGCATCCGTGCCTTCGGTTAACGCTGAAATGGTAAATCTTAAGAGTTTGGATTTGGTATCGGTCAGTTTGGATATAATATTGTAAACCGCATCAATGGGGCCGTTTCCTTCTGTTGCCCCCTGGGCCGGGCGGCCATTGATGTTCAGCTTGACACTGGCCGTGGGAAAGACCGTGTTCCCGGATAATACATGGATATATTCAAGTTTGAAAACTTCCGAACTTCTTAATACCCCTTCGTTAATCAGTGCTTCTATATCCTCATCCTGGATGCTTTTTTTCTTGTCTGCCAGGTGTTTGAATTTTTCAAAAACAGTGTCCAGTTCTTCCTTTGAAAGATTGTATCCCATTCCCTGAACGTGGGAATTTAAGGCGTGACGTCCTGAATGTTTTCCCAGGACCAGGTTGTTTTTGTTAAGACCTATGGTTTCAGGTTTCATGATTTCATAGGTCATGGGATTTTTCAGTACGCCGTCCTGGTGGATACCTGCTTCATGGGCAAAGGCATTGGCACCTACAATGGCCCGGTTCGGCTGGATAAGAATTCCTGTGACCATGCTGACCAGACGGCTTGTGGGATAAATTCTTCTGGTGTCAACGGATGTGGTCCGGGCAAAGTAATTGGGTCGTGTGTGCAGAGACATGACCACTTCTTCAAGAGACGTGTTTCCGGCTCTTTCTCCAATACCATTAATGGTGACCTCAACCTGTCTGGCTCCGGCTTTTATGGCAGCAAGGGTATTGGATGTGGCAAGTCCAAGATCATTATGGCAATGAACACTCAATACAGCCTTATTTATATTAGCCGTATTTTCCATGACATATTTTACAAGCTCAGCAAATTCTTCCGGGATAGCGTATCCCACTGTGTCCGGAAGATTTATAGTGGTGGCACCGGCATCAATAACGGATTCAAATACCTTACATAAAAATGCAGGGTCAGATCTTGAACCATCTTCTGCTGAAAATTCTATATTATCTGTGTATGATGCGGCAAGCTTGACAGATTTGACTGCCTGCTCCAGGACCTGGGAAGGCTCCATGGCAAGTTTATATTTCATGTGCAGTTCAGATGTGGCAATAAAGGTGTGGATTCTTGGGTGTGCTGCATTTTTAATGGCTTCCCATCCCCGGTTGATATCGTCTTCATTTGTCCTGCAAAGTGCTGCAACCTGTGAAACCTTAAGGGTTTGGGCGATGTCCTTGACTGCTTGAAAATCTCCTTCAGATGCTGCGGGGAATCCGGCTTCAATCACATTGACACCCAGTTTTTCAAGCTGGGTGGCAATCCTGAGTTTCTCAGCCTTGTTCATGCTTGCCCCCGGGGATTGTTCCCCATCTCTTAATGTGGTGTCAAAAATAATAATTTGGTTGTCTGTTGTCATTTTATTTTACCTTGTTATTTTCTATTGGGTTTTTATTGTCTAGTGAGAGTTTATATTGGAAACTGTCGGCCAGCGCCTGCCAGCTTGCTTCTATAATGTCTTCGGAAACACCGATGGTTGAAAAAATATTATTTTCATCCCTTGATTCAATAAGAACGCGCACCTTTGCATCAGTACCAGCCATGCCGTCAATGACACGGACTTTAAAGTCCACAAGGTGCATGTCGTCAATTTGCGGGTAAATGGTGGTAAGTGCCTTTCTTAAGGCATTATCCAGGGCACTGACAGGGCCTTCGCCTTCTGCTGAAGTGATTTCCGTTGTATTGCCCACCCTTATTTTAATCATGGCATGGGAATAACAGGGACGTTCCTTGTCTTTTTCAACCACTACCCTGAAGGATTCAAGTTCAAAATGGGGGACAAACTGATCCGTCAATTTTTCCATGATCAGCTTTAGTGAGCCTTCAGCAGCATCAAATTCAAATCCATAATTTTCAAGTTCCTTGATGCTGGATACGATCTGATATCCGTTGACACCGCTTTCACCCAGATCAAGTCCCAGTTCTTTTGCCTTATATTCAATATTACTTTTGCCTGACTGTTCTGAAACAATCACCCGCCTTTTATTTCCAACCAGTTCAGGAGAAATATGTTCATAGGCCCTGGGGTTTTTCATGATGGCACTGACATGAACCCCGCCTTTATGGGCAAATGCGCTCTTGCCGACAAAGGGTCTTGAATTGACAGGAGGCACATTGGCAGTTTCAGAAATAAACCGGGAAAGATTTAATAACTTTTCAAGATTTTTCAGGCTGATGCAATCCCGATTCATTTTAAGCGACAGGATAGGGATAATGGCTGTCAGATCAGCATTACCGCACCGCTCACCATACCCGTTCATGGTTCCTTGAACCATGGTTGCGCCTGCATGAACCCCCGTGACTGAATTGGCAACGGCCATGGCGCAGTCATTATGGGTGTGTATGCCAAAGATAAGACAGGGTGTCTCTTTGAAGTGTTCAATTGCTTTTTGAGTGATGTTTTCAATATCACAGGGCAGGGACCCGCCATTGGTATCGCAGAGCACCAGACATTTTGTCCCTCCCTCAACAGCAGCTTCAAGGGTATTCAAGGCATAACCCGGATTGGCTTTGTATCCGTCAAAAAAATGTTCTGCATCATAGAAAACCTCCCGGTCATGGCTCAAAAGATAAGCAATGCTTTCTTTGATCATGGCAAGATTTTCAGTCTTTGTGTTTTCCATGATGGATTCAACATGCAGATCCCAGGATTTTCCAAATATGGTGATCACAGGGGCGCAACTGTTTATTAATGCTGTCAGGTTGCCATCTTCTTCACAGGTTTTTCCCTGGCGCCGGGTGGAGCCAAAAGCGGCTATTCTGGCATTTTTGAATTCCATATTTTTTGCCAGTTCGAAAAAATGCCGGGCCCCGGGATTTGATCCGGGCCAACCGCCTTCAATATAGTGGATGCCTAAGTCATCTAAGCGTTTTGCTATTTTTACCTTATCTTCAGGGGAGAAAAATATGTTTTCTCCCTGCATGCCATCCCTTAGCGTGGTGTCGTATAAAAGTATTTTTTCCATAATTTATCCTGTTTAATCGTTTATTTTTTACCGTTTTCTCTTGCCAGGGCAATGGAACCTGTGGAGGCAATTTCAATGATTCCCATAGGTTTTAATAAAGAGATGATGGCATCGTGTTTTTCCTTGTTCCCGGATACTTCGATGGTGTAGTGGAAAAGACCCACATCGACAATCTTGCATCTGAAAATATCAACAATTCTTAATATGTCTGCCTTTTTTTCAGGTTGCGCATTGACCTTTATTAATGCCAGTTGTCTTTGAACATATTTTTTATCTGTCAGATCATTCACCGTAATGACATTGATCAGCTTATGAAGCTGTTTTTTTATCTGGTCAATGATATTGGGCTCACACTTGGTCACCATGGTGATTCTTGATACGCAAGGCTCGGCCGTGTTTGCCACGCTCAAACTGTCAATATTAAACCCCCGGCCTGAAAAAAGACCTGCAATCCTTGAGAGAACACCTGGTTCATCATCTACAAGGATAGAAAGTAAGTAGCTGTTTGTTTTCATATAAAATATCCTTTGCAAATTTAAAATTAAACCAGAAGCATTTCAGTAATTGCACCACCTGCAGGAACCATGGGGTAAACAGATTCTTCTTTGTCCACAATAAAATCCATGATGATTGTCCCTTTATGGTTAAGACCCTGGGATAAAACAGATTCCACTTGATCAGGCCGGGTGCATCTTAAGCCTTTTGCACCATAAGCCTCGGCCAGTTTTACAAAATCAGGGGCATTTTCCATACTGGTAAACGAGTAAACTTTTTCATAAAACAGCTCCTGCCACTGTCTTACCATGCCAAGGTTTTTATTGTTTAAAATGACGATCTTAACATCTATTTTTGATTCAACGGCAGTCATTAATTCCTGGATATTCATCTGGATGGAGCCATCTCCGGCAACATCAACAACCGGTTTATCCGGGCAGGCAACCTTGGCACCGATAGCAGCCGGCAGTCCAAATCCCATGGTCCCAAGGCCTGCAGATGTAATAAAGTGATTGGGTTTATTAAAGTGATAATACTGGGCAGCCCACATCTGATTTTGCCCCACCTCTGTTGTAATAATGGCATCGCCCTTTGTCAGTTCATAGAGTTTTTCAATGACAAATTGGGGTTTGATCACGTCACTTCCCTGGTCATATTTCAAGGGAGTGGTACGCTTCCATTCCTGGATCTGATCCAGCCATTGGGGCCGGCCTTTTTTAAGATCTTCTATTTTTTGGCCTTCCATTAATTGAACAATACCTTTAAGAGTAGTTTTACAATCCCCCACAATAGGGCATTGGACTTCAATATTTTTGTGAATAGAGGTAGGATCAATATCAATTTGAACAATTTTGGCATTGGATGCAAATTTTTCAATATTTCCTGTAACCCTGTCATCAAATCGAACACCTGCGGCAATCATGAGGTCACAATGGCCAATGCTCATATTGGCCCTATAAGTGCCGTGCATGCCCAGCATCCCCAACCACAGCGGGTCTGATCCTGGAAATGCGCCCAGACCCATCAAAGATGCAGTCACGGGAATGTCTGCTATTTTTGCAAGACGGGTGATCTGTTCGGAAGCCTGGGAGATAATGACACCGCCTCCGGCAAAAATGACTGGTTTTTTAGCCTTCCGGATCATATCCACAACTTTGTTGAGTTGTTTTTTGTTTGGCTTGTAATTGGGTTTGTAGGATTTTAAACTGATTTTGCCCGGTTCTTCAAAATCAACCTGGGTTTGCATAATATCCTTTGGAAGATCAACTAGAACAGGGCCTGGTCTTCCCGATCTTGCCAGATAAAAGGCTTCCTTAATGGTTGCAGCCAGTTTGTCTACACTTTTTACAAGATAGTTGTGTTTGGTGCAGGGCCTTGTGATACCCACTATATCCACTTCCTGAAAGGCATCGTTCCCGATCAGTCCTGTGGGTACCTGGCCTGTAAATACAACAATGGGGATGGAGTCACAATGTGCAGAAGCGATTCCCGTAACTGTATTGGTGGCACCAGGGCCCGAAGTCACCAGGGCAACACCAACGGATTTGTTGGCCCGGGCAAAGCCATCAGCTGCATGGACAGCAGCCTGTTCGTGGCGGACAAGGATATGGCGGAGGCCCTCCTGTTTTGCAAGGGCATCATAAATATCAATGACAGCACCGCCTGGATATCCGAAAATTGTGTTAACACCTTCTGCCTTAATCATTTTAATAAGAATTTGGGCACCGTTCAGTTTCATATTGCTTGTCTCCAAAATAAAAAAGCCGTTATCTGCCCCCTGGGGGCTGATAACGGCTTTTAAAGTTGATTTAAAGTTTATGCCACTAGGAGCCCCTTTGCCTGGAGGTGATAATAATCACCTCCACGATAATAAGGACTAGTAGTATATTAATAATATTTATATTCATAATTTTTACTTTAGTTAAATAAGTTTTAATATATATAAATTTTATTTAAGTCAAGAGTCAAGAAAAAAATACATAAACCTGATTTAGGATTTAAGATTTAACCTAAATCCTAAATCCATATCGGATAGTTGCAAGTCTCTAACTATCCCGCTTTTGATACATGATTAATGGAAGATGCCATAAAGCCTGCCCCAAATCCATTATCTATATTTACAACAGCAATGTTTGAACTACAGGAATTGAGCATTCCCAAAAGGGCTGTCATGCCGCCAAAGCTTGTACCATATCCAATGCTCGTAGGAACAGCGATGACAGGGGCTTTGACCATTCCTGCAACTACACTGGGCAAAGCACCTTCCATCCCGGCAACAACGATGATGACCGTAGCATTTACAATCTGTTCCTGGTGGGCAAAAAGCCTGTGAATACCAGCTACCCCGACATCAAAGATGGATTCAATGTCATTCCCCATGGCCTGGGCAGTTAAAAAAGCCTCTTTTGCCACGGGGATATCAGATGTTCCGGCAGAAATCACAAGGATTTTCCCAATGCCTGTGATTTCTGGCTCATTTTTTTTAAGCCATAACAATTTTGCATCTTTAAAATAATCCGCGTCTTGAAATACGGACATTATTCTTTGTGCTTTTTTCTGTTTAAGACGGGTAACAAGAATGATATTTTCATGGATGATCATTTTTTTCATGATACTAATGATTTGTTCACTTGTTTTTCCCTGTCCGAAAATTACTTCAGGAAATCCTTTTCTTAAAGACCTATGATGGTCTATTTTTGCAAAATCAATATTTTCAAAAGAGATATGCATCAATTGAGCTTTAGCATTTTCAACAGATAATGACCCTTTGGCCACCTGGGACAAAATGTTTTTTAAATTTTCCTGGTTCATAAAATTTAAATATCATTATGAAGCAGACGGAGTCAAGTCATAATCAAATGGTTGGGTGCCTTCTTGCACTTCTTAACGGAATATTATAAACGTTTACAAAATAAATATTTTACAGGAAGACAAATGGAAAAAGACCAGGTATTTGCAGGGAAAAAACTAAAGGCCCAACCCTTTGAATTTAATAAAGAAGTGGCCCGGGTGTTTGATGATATGCTGAATCGATCCGTACCTTTTTACAAAGAAAGCATTAGACTGCAATCACAGCTTGCAGCAAAATTTTATCAACCCGGCAGTCGTATTTATGATCTTGGCTGTTCCCATGGAAATCTTGGAATCATGGTCCTTGAGCAATTTAAAGAAAGACCGTTCAAAATGGTTGCTGTGGATAGTTCCAAACCCATGATTGAAAAGTATTCAAAACGTCTTGAAAAATATGATAATACTTCAAGAATTGATCTTGTCTGTGGTTTTTTAGAAGATATGCAAATTAAGGATGCATCAGTGGTTTTAATCAATCTGACCCTGCAGTTTCTTGATAAGGGAAAACGCGATGATCTGATAAAAAAAATTTATCAGGGGATGAATCCAGACAGCATCCTTGTTTTAACTGAAAAAATAGTTCATGCTTCAAAGGAATTGAATGCTCTTCAGATACAATTTTACACTGCATTTAAACTTGAAAACGGGTATTCAGAACTTGAGATCAGTCAAAAAAGAGATGCCCTGGAAAAGGTTCTTGTTCCAGATACCATTGAAACCCATGAAAAAAGGATTTTACGTGCCGGGTTTGCTAAATTTGATATCTGGCTTAAATGGTTTAATTTTGCCTCAATGATAGCGATAAAAAAATAACCTGAATGTCACACGTAAATATCAAGATTATATGTAACCATAAAGGTCACAAACAATATGGAAAGACTTCTTCAACACGGGCGCAGACTTAAAATCGATCAATGGTATAAAGCCCTTGAAACACTTATAAGAGATAAAAGAATTTTTCTGGATAATGCCAAAGGCAATTATTTAAAATTTCAAACCATTCTTGACACCATGCCGGCCATTGCGCCGTCCATTGTTGATCTTGAAAGCCGTGCCGTCACCATTGGTGATCCTGCAGACCTGGGTTTGGAAGATTACCGCCTTATAAAGGATGCGCTCGGGCAGCTTTGTCCCTGGCGAAAAGGGCCTTTTAATCTTTTCGGGATTTTAATCGATTCAGAGTGGCAGTCCTGGATGAAATGGGAACGGCTGATCCATCACATCACTGACCTTAAGGGGCGGTGTATTCTTGATATCGGCTCCAGCAACGGGTATTATATGTTCAGGATGGCAGCCTGTAATCCATTGATGGTATTGGGCCTGGAACCGCAAAGCAATTTTTATTTTCAATATCTTGCCATGCAGAAATATTTAAATCAGAAAAACGTATTCTGTCTTCCTGTTTCCCATGATCAGTTGCCGAAAATGGATAAGTATTTTGATACTGTGTTTTGCATGGGGGTTTTGTATCATCAAAAATCACCGGTTCAAATGCTTAAGGATATTTATGATTCCATGAGATCCGGCGGGGAACTGGTCATTGAAAATCTCATCATTAATTCAAAAGAAAATTTTTGCCTTTTCCCAAAAGACAGGTATGCAAAAATGCGAAATATTTTTTTTATCCCTGATCTTCTGGTAATGGAATCCTGGCTGTTGCGGGCAGGTTTTACAAACGTCAGATGTGTTGATATTGCCAAAACATCCTCTGAAGAGCAGAGAAAAACCAAATGGATACAAACCGAAACCCTGGAAGATTTTCTGGATCCCGATGATCATGATAAAACAGTGGAAGGTTATCCAGCACCCGTCCGGGCTATTTTTATTGCAATGGCAACTTAAAATATACAAATTAAAAGGACCACCTCGGGATTTTTGATGTTTCAAATTTAATTACAGTTTTCCAAAAAAAGAGGGATAAGATATTTATGGAATATTTAGAAGTAGATAAGCTTGAGAAAATACATAATAGAAATTTAGACATTTCGAGCTATGTTGTAGATGAAGATCATGTTTTAATTGCAGGAGAATTTAAAGAAAGAAATCTGATAACTGTTTATGAGAAATCTGGTGAAAAAATAGAACCAAATATTTTTCATCATATGCAAATTCAATTACTCATCAAAAATGCTGAGTTAAAGATTGTGGATATTCATGTTAAAATTCCAGGTGCTCCCCATGATGAAATCTGTAGAGAAATGGAAACGAGTCTTGATAAGATAAAAGGACTTAACATCGCACCAGGATTTACATCTAAAATCAAAAAGATTGCCGGTGGTATAAAAGGATGTGTTCATTTGACAACCTTACTTTTATCTATGGCACCGGCAGCACTTCAGGGATATTGGATATTTGAAGCAAGAAAAACACAAAGAAGCGAAGAATCTGTTTTGGATATTGAAAAATATTTAGTTGATGCCTGCTGGGCATGGCGTAAAGGTGGGCCGTTAGCTAAAAGTTTTAAAACAGAGAGTTTTGAAGGAGAATAAGCGCTAACAGAAAATCCAATTATTGACAAAAAATAAAATTTCTGCAAGATATTGTGTTGCTTGTAACTCATACGGTCAAAATCGGAAACCGAAAGGATAACAAATGACAGAAAATACAAATTTCCTTGAAAATATTCAAGATGATTTAAAACAGATCGTTCAGCCTTATCAGAGAGATCTTAATCAGAGACGGAAAAAAGCTGATTTTATAAACCTATGTATCAGGTGCGCCGGCAGGGATGATTTTTTAAGGCTGGATGAATTGCTTAAAACTAAAATCACAGAAGATATCAAAGCAGACGAAGCCCTTGGGGATAGCACACCTATCTTTGAATCCTTAAGCCGGTATGCCAATGAAAAAGTAGATCAGTACAGGATTGAACTGATCGAAGATTTAACCCGGATTTTCCAGGAAGCTGAACTTGAAATCCAGATGGATTTCCCTAAATTTTCCAGCCTTAAAGGCATTAATGGTGAAATTGATTTTAGCGCCCGCTGCACCAAAATCAATAAAAAAGTGCTGAAGTCCATTGATCCCAGGCGAATTCTAACAGCCGTTTCAAAGCTTAAACACCAACTTTACGATCGACCCTATGACCCTGAAAAGTTTATTGATTCCCTTTATCAGGTTTATGCTGAATTGATTAAAACGGAAAAATTAAAATTTAGTGATCCGATTTCCATTCAAAAGTTTTATCTTGAGTATGTCATATCCTTGCAGAACAAAACCTTTTTTCAAAACATGGATAAAGCCAAATTCAAGGGCTACAGCCTGGATCAATTTTCCGTTGATATCTGGCGCTATTTTCAGGCCGGCATTGGCGGGACATCCCAGGGGTTCGAGCTTAAGCTCACATCCAGCCGTGGTCCATCCCTATGGCTCATTGACAGCCAGGGAGAACCAAGGCGGATTACAGCCATCTCCTTTCATAAACAACAGGAATAACAGCAATGATATCACAGCAAGACATCAACCAGTTAGAACCCTTTCAGGCCCGTGCCATTATTGAGCAGCTCCGCAAGGGCAGTGTACCCATTGAATATGTCCCCCTTTTTACCGTGGGGCGGCAGAACTGGCTTACTTTTATTGAGGATGACCTGGAACATTACATTGGCAAGGGCGGCTCCAAGGTTCGTTTTATCAGCGGTGATTATGGCGATGGCAAAACCCATTTCATGTCACTGATTAAACATCTGGCCATGGAAAAGGGGTTTGCCATCTCTTTTGTGGTCCTTACGCGGGAAGTCCCCATTCATAAATTTGAAACAGTTTATCAGAATATTGTAAAACAGCTTCAGGGCGATTTCCAAGGCATCGGAATCAGAAACATGCTGGAGGCATGGCTTGAAAAGCTTGCCGCAACGTCCGTCAATACCCAAAAAGATGAAGGTCAAAAGAAGAATATTGAACTTGCTGAAGAATTCAAGAATATTCCCGGCATGGACATTAATTTTGCCAATGCCCTGGCAGCATTGATAAAAA
>JAOZRF010000422.1 GCA_029940245.1 Desulfobacula sp. | reverse complement strand
CCCTATGTCGTCCCAACGCTTCAATGCCGGGGTGGTTTCTGCAATGCAGAAGAAAAACATTCTGGGCGTTATCAGCAGGTATGTGATTATCCTGAACCAGGAGGGATAGTACATAAAATATGGATAGAAATGAAAAACGAAATAGAAAATTCAAAAGGACAGGATTTGTTTCCAAAAACAATAGTCAAGGGATACTTGACAGTTAGAAAAGAAGGAAGTCGTGAGGTAAAAAGGTTTCTTGATTATTATAATCTGGATATGATTATTTCAGTTGGTTCATCTTACCGGGTATAAACTATGGTGGGCAGCCAAGTGGCAATCTTTGGCCAGAACACCACGATTAACAACCCCAGCAGCTGAATAAGCACAAAAGGATTGAACCAAACTGAGAGTACATCAGACCTGAATGCTCAGATTATATGATCACAAGCAAGTTATCCAGTTCTTTGTCTTTTTTTCGCAGTCGTCTGACCAGTATCTCCAGTAAATTCTTATATATGATCTTGGCCAGCAAATTATTGGAACCTGTTATCTTTTCAAAGTCAATCCGGGAAATCCGAAAGAGCATGCTTTGTTTAACCGCTTTAACACTGGCAGATACGGTTTGTTTATCAATAATGGAATATTCGCCGAAACAGTCCCCTGATTCCAGGGTATTGAGTTTTATTTCCGCAAATCTCTTAATGCCGGTTTCAGGCATTTTCTCATATAGCTTTACTTCCACCTGCCCGTCAACAATCAGGTATAAATTGCCAACCTGCTGTCCTTCCTTGACGATAAATTCATCCGGCTTAAATTTGTGTTGGGTTCCATTGTCCATGATCAGCCGTATATGATCATCCGTGGCCCCTTTAAACACCTGATTATTTTTTAAGGCCGTACGAAGCGCTTTTTTGAAATCAAATATCATTGTGATATCTCCTTCAAGATTTTTTTTCTGCCGTGATTATTATATATATAGTATCAGCATTAGTAGAACACACAACAAATTTTTGTCAAGTGCAATGTCCAACATTCTTCACAATGCACTCTGGAAATCATTGAATTTTTTATTTTTTTAGAATAAGTTTATAAAAGTTTGATAATTTGGGAACTAAAGAGGATCAGATAATATAAAGGTATAAAATTATGGCTGAAGAGCAAAAAGATATTCGCTGGCAGCAACGGTTTGCAAATTATAAAAAAGCGTTTAGCCGACTGAAAAAGTTTATTGATAAAGGGTCATTATCCGAACTTGAGGCGCAAGGCCTTATCAAGGCTTTTGAATATACCTTTGAGCTTGCCTGGACTACATTGAAAGATTTTCTGGAATTCAGTGGTCAGACAGATATCTATGGTTCCCGGGATGCGATACGCAAAGCATTTGAATTGGGGCTGATCAATGATGGTGAAAAATGGATGGATATGCTTCAAAGCAGAAATTTAACCTCCCACACATATAATGAAGATACTGCCGGGCAAATTTGTAAAGCTGTAACCCAAACATACTTTACACTTTTTGAACAATTGATCATGAAAATGGATACACTTCTTAAATAACGACTATGCTATATGGATTAAAAAATCAGACGATTGAAAAAATCAACCAGGTATTTGCAAGATATCAGGAAGTTGAAAAGGTAATCTTATATGGCTCCAGAGCCAAAGGAAACCATAAAAAAGGCTCGGACATTGATTTGACCTTAATCGGTGAAAATCTGAATTTACAGCTTTTAAATAAAATCAGTCTGGATTTCGATGATCTGCTCCTTCCCTATAAAATTGACCTTTCCATATATGACCAAATCAGTAACAGCGATCTGATAGATCATATTTCAAGGGTTAAAAAAAGTTTTTATAAAAAGCAAAGCAAATTCTAATGGAAATGGTCTTCACGTCTTTTATAAATTGCAGAATAGCAGGCGTATTTTTTTGATTATTTAAATTCTTTCTGCGTTTGGCATAAAAGATTGGAGAAGGATCGCTTCCAATGGCCCAGGTCAAAACAGGAGGTAATGACCATTGGATCACAGGAATTTGAAAATTATTAATGGTATATATTAATTGTTCTGAAAGAGGCGAGAATAATTATCAGGGTCTATATTTTGGATGGATGGTGGAGTATTTCAGATGGTACAAGAAAAATCTTCCTCAAATGAGGATAAGATAAGATTATTGCTGGAACAGAGTGAAGACAGATACAACCGGATGCTTGAAAATCTTAAAGACGAGTTCATGTTTTTCAGTCATGATGTAAACAAGGTTTTCACCTTACTGAGTCCTTCAGTGGAGAATGTTTTAGGGTATACCCCGGAAGAGTATAAAAAAAATATTGATGAGCTGTGGACGGATCATCCAGGGAATATTGAGGGTCGAAAGCATACTGAACTGAGTATCCAGGGGATTCGCCAGCCGCCCTATGAGGTAGATGTGTTTCATAAGGACGGGTCTTCTCGACGATTGGTGGTCATTGAGACGCCGATTCTTGATGAAGAGGGCCGGGTGATGTGTGTGGAAGGAATGGCAAGGGATATTACCGAAAAGTGCAGGGTGGAGGAAAAGCTTGAAAAATATCGCGAGCATTTAGAAGAACTTGTGGAGCAGAGGACAATTGAGCTTAGGAACTCCCAGCAACGGTTACAGGAAATTATCGATTTTCTTCCTGACCCCACCTATGTCGTGGATAATGATAAAGCGATCATTGCATGGAACAATGCCCTTGAAGAAATGCTGGATATTCCGAAAAACAAGGTAATGGGAAAGCCGTTTTATGAGTTTATTAAATCGTTTTACAATGATAACGCACCTTTATTAATTGACCTTATAGAATTGGAACCTCAAAATCCGATATTCAGAAACTTCAAGATTGCTAAAACTGGTAAATTGTTGTTTTCAGATCGATTTATTCAATCCATGAATTCCGGAAAGGGCGGCTATGTCTGGATTACTGCAACTCCAATCCTTAATCAGGAAGGGGTATCTGTGGGCGCAATCGAGTCAATTCGTGATGTCACCCATGTAAAAAATGTCGAAAAACGAGTTGTTGAAAGTGAGCGAAAGCTGTCAACCTTG
>JAOZRF010000421.1 GCA_029940245.1 Desulfobacula sp. | reverse complement strand
CCACCCTTTAAATATAAGTCATGCCAGGGTTGATTTTTCTTTTGATGTTGAAAATCATGCCATTGATATTGAGGCCGAGGTGTCGCTGACCGGGAAAACCGGGGTGGAAATGGAAGCTTTGACAGCTGTCTCTGTTGCAGCCTTAACCATATATGACATGTGCAAGTCCTATGACAGAGCCATGAGAATATCTGATATCTATTTGAAATCCAAATCAGGAGGCAAAAGCGGAACATATATTGCAAAATAATGTGATTACCCTTGAAAATCTGGCATATCTTGGAATCGGTTTTTTTGTAGGGGTTCTTGTCAGCGGTATTCTTGCAAGGTCAGGGATTATTTTTTTTTCAAAAAAGCTGAAAACATTGTCCCATGAAGCATTGTTTGATAATTCCGCAAGATTTATGGAGTTTGCAGATAAATATTTTGCTTCCTATGTAAAAGAAGCCAAAAAAGATTTTGATATCAAGGGCAATGATATTTTAAGAACCATTGATCCTGTTAAAAAGATTCTTGATCAATATGAAGCCCACCTTAATATCATGGAAAAAGACAGGGAAAAGGCCTATGGTTCCATTTCTGAAAAACTTTTGGAAATGGGAAGAAACCAGACCCTTCTTCATATTGAAACCGGAAATCTTGTTAAAGCATTAAGGGTTCCCCCTGTCAGGGGGCGGTGGGGGGAGATTACCTTAAAAAGGGTGGCGGAACTGGCCGGCATGACCAGGTACTGCGATTTTCAAGAGCAGCTTTCCTCCGGTGGAGACAAAGGGCCCATCCGCCCTGATATGATTGTTACCCTGCCTGAAAACCGCAAAATTATCATTGATTCAAAGGTTCCTTTGATGGCCTATCTGGATGCGCTGGAAGCGTCAAGCGAAAAGGAAAGACAAGAGCGGATGAAAGATCATGCTAGACAGGTGCTGATGCATATTTCAAATCTGTCATCCAAGAATTATTTTCAACAGATTTCTCCTACCCCTGAATTTGTTGTGCTGTTCATCCCGGGAGAAAATTTTTTTTCTGCTGCTTTATCGGTTCATCCGGATTTGATAGAAAAGGGAATCGAAAAAGGAGTGATCCTTGCCACTCCAACAACATTGATAGCGCTTTTAAAGGCGGTTTCCTATTCCTGGAAACAAAAAAAGAGTTATGAAAATGCCGAAGAGATCAGAAATCTTGGGGTTGAACTTTTTTCAAGGCTTTGCAGCATGACCGAGAATATCAACCATCTTGGAAAGGATATTGAAAAAACTGTAGCAACCTATAACAGGACTGTGGGTGCAATGCAGACAAGGGTCATGTCTTGTGCAAAAAAACTGGAAACCCTTGAGGTATCTTCTCAAACAATGGATGATCTGCAAAAAATAGAAGATTCAAGAACAATGACCAAAGAGTTTAACAGGCGATATCAAAATGAAGAATAAAATGCCGGTAAGGCCTGGCTGGATTTTCTGGTTTGTGGTCGTGGCCTGTTTTTTCAGTGGTTGCTATCCCGGGATCAAAGAAGAAATCACACAATTTACTGTTTTGAAAAAACTCAAGCCTGAAACCTATCCTGTATTTGTTGATGATATTGAATTTCAGGGTTTAATGACTTCAATTGATAACAGCCTTTTGTATTTTAGAAAGGTTCCTTTGGAAAGAAAATATTATTATGGAAAAGAGATATATACTGCCGGCCATATGATTTTGTCTTTGGAAACCTTTAAGGCCTTTCTGGAAAGACAGCCTTCTTCTAAAGCGTTAAATGATTTTATTAAATCAGATTTTATTGTTTATGCCGCAGCAGGTAATGAGGATGGTAAGGTTCTTTTTACAGGTTATTTTGAGCCGGTCTTTGAAGGCCGTATTGAAAAAAGTGATGAATTTTTCTTCCCGGTTTATTCCAGGCCCGATGATCTGCTGGAAATTGATTTATCTGAATTTTCAAATATTTACAAGGGGCATAAAAATCTTGTGGCAAGGGTTAATGATTCAAGGCGTGTTGTGCCTTATTATTCAAGGAAACAAATTAACGATATTAAAGATTTTTATATAAGATCCAAACCGGTTGTATGGCTTAAAAGCAGGATAGATCGGTTTTTTCTGGAAGTTCAAGGCTCAGGAAGAATTGATCTGGGTAATGGGGATGTGTTAAGGGTTCACTATGCAAAAAGCAATGGGAATGAATACCGATCCATCGGGCGATATCTGATCGATAAAAAAGAAATTTTAAAAGAAAACATGTCCATGCAGGCTATCAGAACCTGGCTTGATCAGAACCCGGAAAGAATGGATGAAGTCTTGAATCACAATGAGAGTTTTGTGTTTTTTCAAACAGAAGAAGGTGGGCCCTATGGCAGCCTTGGCGTTGAAGTCACAGCGCTTCGTTCCATTGCAACAGACAGCAGCTTGTTCCCCAAAGGGGCACTGTGTTTTATGCAGGCCCAATTGCCGGATAAAAAAATCAGCCCTTTTTTAAAAAAATGGGAAAATACTTCTTTTTTTGTCTTAAACCAGGATACAGGAGGTGCCATTAAAGGGCCTGCAAGGGCAGATCTTTTTTGCGGGAACGGTGATTATGCTGAATTTACCGCAGGCCGTATGAATCAATATGGAAAATTATTTTTTCTTGTCCTGAAGCCGGACAAAGGATAATCTTTAAACCCATTCAACATCATGGGAGTAAAATTTGAGGATTACTTTTTTGCCTGGATAAAGATCAAGTCGGCCGATCTTGTCAGAAGAAAGATTCACTATTAAGGAAAGATCGTGGGTAGAGATGGTCGCCAGGATGGTTTCGGTCTTTGTTTCCAAAAGCATGGAAGCGATATGGCCGGACAATTGATTGAGATGGTCATTGCCGAGTTGTTTTTCAAGATCAATGGTAATGTTTTTTTTCCTGATAATGGCTGTGGATGAAGTTTGTGCAGGTGCAATAAGCCGTATGATCTGTCCATCCTCAAGTTTTTTGACAAGGATTTTTTGATCTGATTTTTCAAAAGGCCCTGTGATAATATTTTCCACGCCTGTTGAAAATATATTGCCTTTAAAGATTGAAAGCTGCTGGTCACTTAT
>JAOZRF010000420.1 GCA_029940245.1 Desulfobacula sp. | reverse complement strand
TTGAACAAGGATTCGGTGAAGTTTACCTCCCAAACGCCTTGGCAAAAAAATACAAAAAAGCTGCAAAAGAAACTCCATGGCAATATCTTTTTCCTTCAAAAAAGCGCTCCATAGACCCTCGATTAAAATCAAATCGTGAAAAAAGACATCATGTCAAGGAATCAGGACTCCAGAAAGCAGTAAGAAGGGCAGTCCTTAAAGCTGATATTGACAAGCATGCAACTTGCCATACGCTTCGACACACGTTTGCAACTGATATGCTGGAGAAGGGTACCAATATACGAACGCTCCAGGAAATCATGGGGCATGCGGATGTCAAGACCACCGAACTGTACACCCATGTGATGGATAAGGATATTTCACGCATCAGCAGTCCACTTGATAGCCTGTTTGAATGAATGTGAGCTCCCCCAAATATACACCCACATAAGCCGGGATATTCTTTAAATTGGGCTTTGGTAAAATATTTTATATCATTTGAAAAAATTATGTATTCTTTTAACTGTCGTATCTTTAAAAAAGGCATTGAAAAGAAGGGGAGGGGAAAAACAATATCAAAATACAAAATTAAAGTCATCGTTAAATTATATACGCCGGCCAGCTGTTTTCTCCAATGGGAATACAATTGACCTTACACTTATTAATCTCGTGGAAGGCAACCTTGACAAACACCGCTTTTGATATTTTTTTTTGCCCTGCATCTTTCATGTTTTTAGAAATGTGTCATGAGGACGTAAAGAAGTTGTAAAAAACTTGTAAAAACGCTTTTTTCTTGACCCGCCCCTTATTGTCTGGGATTATCCAATTTATGACATAACATTCAAACAAAGGAATACCTATGAAATTTACCATTGACCATTTTAATATAAATGTGCTGGATCTTGAAAAAAGTCTGACATTTTACAATAAAGCACCGGGACTAAAGAAGATGGGCATTTATTTCATCAATGACCCGGACGGTTACTGGCTGGAAATTGTTCCAGTCCGATAAATTTAAAAAAAATACAATAAAACTCAACCGATTGCGGAGCGATTATGAAATTAAAAAATTTTGATGTTATTATTATCGGCGGCGGCATTATGGGATCATCCACAGCATATCATCTGATGATGGCTGATCCTTCTTTAAAAGTGATTGTTATTGAGCAGGATCTTGGTTATGAAAAAGCATCTACCACCCTGTCCATGGTAAATGCCCGGATCCAGTTCAGCCTCAGGGAAAATGTCCGGATCTCCCAGTATGCCTTTAAAATATTTGAAAATTTTGAAGATGAAATGGCTGTTGACGGGGTAAAACCGGCAATTTTTTATCGAAGGGAAGGCAATCTGTTTCTGCATGATAAAAAAATGGAACCTGCTGCGCAAAAGGCCTTTCAGATGCAGAAAGATCTGGGATGTGCCATTGAATGGTGGTCTTTGGAAAAAATAAGACAAAAATATCCTATTTATGAAAATTTAGATGGTATTGCGGGTGCCACCTTTGGACCGGAAGACGGCCATTTTGATGCCTATGCCGTATTAATGGGATATAAGGCCAAAGCAAAATCCATGGGTGTTCAATTTTTACAGGATGAGGTTGTTGAACTGCTGACGGACGGAGATAAAAATCGGTCAATTTCTGCCATTCAAGGTGTAAAAACAATTTCCCGGGAAACATTTTTTTCTTCCCGGGTCGTTAATTGTACGGGGGCCTGGGCAGCCCGTCTGGTCAAAACCTCCGGCATTGAACTTCCCGTCAACCCTGTAAAACGTCAGATATTTGCAGTCATACCCAAATTTAAACCCGATGGTCCTCTGCCATTGACTGTTCTGCCATCGGGATTCTATTTCAGGACGGAAACCGGCGGTCTGCTTCTGCTGGGCAAATCCATGGAAGAGGACCCCACAGGCTTTAATTTTACATGGGAAGAAGATCGGTTTGAATTATTATGGGGAGAACTATATGATTTTGCGCCCGTGTTTGAATCACTGAAACTGATCAAAGGATGGGCCGGACTCTATGCTGTCAACACCCTGGATGCCAATGCCATTTTAGGGGAATGGCCGGCATTGAAAGGCTTTTATCTTGCCAATGGTTTTTCCGGTCATGGATTGCAGCAGGGCCCGGCTGTTGGCAGATACATGACGGAACTGATCCTGAAAAAAAAGCCGGTGCTGGATCTATCGATTTTCAGTCCTGAAAGGGTGATGCTCAAAAAACCTATTTTTGAAGACGGGATTGTGTAAATGCAGGGGGATGCCCCTTTTCTGTCTCCAGTATCCGATCTTTGTATGGCTGATTACTATGTTCAGAATATCCCGTCACCCGGCAAATAGCGATTTCCTTTCCTCCAGGGTCACTCCGGTTAATGGACGCGCGACTCTCTCATGGTCGTAGCAAATCCGGTTTCTCCCAGTTTCTTTGGCTTTCAGAACAAACCGGTCAACCCTGTGGATAAAGGCGTCTGCTGTAAAATTTTCATTTCCACGATACTCATCAATGCCAAAGCTTGCTGTAAGATTAACTTTGGCATTGTCAAATTGGAAAGGGAAGGATGACAATCCCTGTCGCAGCCTTTCTGTAGTTCGAAGAACATCGTATATACTCGAATTGGGCAGGATAATGACAAATTCCTCACCACCGTAGCGGCAGGGGATATCGATTTTGCGAATACTGCTTTTCCATATATCTGCCACCCCTTTCAGGGCCAGGTTCCCGTTTTGATGGCCATAGGTATCGTTTATCCGTTTAAAGTGGTCCAGATCGGCCATGATCAGGCCGGTTGACAACCCTGACCGTCTGGTTCGCTCCATCTCGCCCTCAAGGCTAGTTTTCAAATATCTGAAATTGAAAAATTTGGTAAGTTCGTCAACTTTTGCCAGATTCCGCAGGATTTTACACTCTTGTTTCAGTCGATTGAGTTCAGCCTTTATCGGGCAATTCAAATAATTCTGGAGACATTGCTGTTTTTTCATAATTGTTTCACAAATTCTATAATGCCCTGATGAACACGGGGGATACTTTCCCCGGTAGAATACCATAACGATTACAAGTTAAAAATATGCAGATTTTATTTTTTAAGATCAATTT
>JAOZRF010000419.1 GCA_029940245.1 Desulfobacula sp. | reverse complement strand
TGCTCAAAATTATCCCTTAAGTGTGAGTATCAGTATTACATTTGAGCAAAGTTACAATGGTATTGACGGTGACAGCGCATCTTCCACGGAATTGTATGCTGTCCTTTCCAGTCTCTCCGGCATTCCTATCCGCCAGGAAATTGCTGTGACAGGCTCTGTAAATCAAAAGGGTGAAATCCAGGCCATTGGTGGTGTAAATGAAAAAATAGAAGGATTCTATGATATTTGTGCTAAAAAAGGACTGACTAAAAACCAGGGAGTCATGATCCCTTCCTCAAATGTAAGAAACCTTGTTTTAAGAAAAGATGTTGTTCAGGCTATCGAAAAAAAAGTATTTCACCTGTATAAAGTCAGAACCATTGAAGAGGGGATTGAAGTTCTTACCGGCGTTACGGCAGGTCAACCTGAATCAGACTATTGTTATCCTGAAGATACAGTCTTTGGAAAAGTTCAGGAAAAGTTGAAAAAATATCATGACCTGTCCATACAATATGCAAAATAAATCGTAAATATTTATTCATAACCAGCCCGACAGATATCATCAGACAGTCGCTGCCATATCCCATGGTGTCAAATGTATGTAATAAGCGCTTGCTTTAGGATTGCGAGGCTGATAAATATCAAAATCATATGGTGATGATTGTGCCATACTAAACCTGAAATAAAGGTTAAAAGGAAAACAAAATGACAACAACTCAGCATATGCCGGTATCTTCTCTGCAGGCCCGGACCGAATGTGTTATCCGTTCTCTCGGCCCTGACGATAAAACCGCCCAGAGGTTGGCCCAGATGGGGATTCTACCGGGGACGCATTTGCATATTATACGGGTTGCGCCACTTGGCGGCACTATTGAAGTCTCAGGGGATCAGGGACAAAACTTTGCCTTACGGCAGCAGGAGGTAGCTGCTATGACCTGTGATCCAGTGGCCATGCCGCTGACCTCTGAACTGGTGGCTGTTGGTCAGACATACAGAATTCGAGTTTTAATGGGTGGTAAGACCTTTCACCAGCGTATGGAACGTGAGGGAATTAAGGCAAAAGAACTCCTTCAAATCCAGAAAAAAGGTACCAAGCCTATCTCTGTATACCTTGTTGATTTGAATAGGCAGGTTAAACTTGGCGAGGGAGAGGCAAAAAAAATTATTATCGAGAGGATCAGTAATGAACCAAACTACTGAATCTGTCACGATTGCTTTGGCTGCTATTCCAAATTCAGGCAAGACCACTCTCTTCAACCGCCTTACAGGCTCCAGCCAGGCCACCGGCAACTGGCCGGGAGTATCTATTGAGCAGAAAAGCGGCAGTTTTGCTCTGGGAGAATATAACTGCACTCTGATTGATCTTCCGGGAGCCTATGCCCTCTCTCCGGTAACCGAAGAGGAACGGGTAGTGCGTGATTATTTTCTCCAGTCACCACCTGATATTATTATTAATATTCTCGATGCTCGCAACCTGTACCGGGGGCTGGGCCTGACCCTGCAGATGGCACTCAGCGGTCTACCAATGGTTGTGGCTGTAAACATGATAGATGAAGCCGGACGGCAGGGGATATCATTTGATCTCAAAGTGTTGAGCCGGCATATGGGTGTGCCGGTTATTGAATTGTCAGCCAGGACAGGTGAAGGGATACCAGGTCTTAAACATGCCCTTTACGAAGTTATAAAGCATCCGGAAAAGAACAGGAGTCCCCATATCTCCTGTCCTCCCCTTCTTGAAAAGGCCTTTATGGAAATTACTAAAGCCATTAATCAATCTGATATTGAAACCCGCCTTGATCATACCTTTTTTGCCATGCGGTTGCTGGAAGGAGATGATCAGGTACAATGGATAAACAATGATAAGGTATCAGCCCTAACCCGTAAATGGCACAGGCGGTTAACGCAATCCCTGAAAACAAGTATCCCTGTGACCTGTGCAAACTGTCGTTTTAATGCTGCAAGGGGACTTGCAATGGAAGTTCTTCGCGATCAGCCTGTCTTTGAGGATCAACTGACGAAACGGCTGGATCGCATTTTCCTGCACCGTTTTTTTGGTCTGCCCATTTTTTTCCTGCTTATGTTCCTGCTTTTTCAGGGAGTTTACGGGCTTGGTGCTCCACTTCAGGAGCTTCTTTCCACAGGATTTGACTGGGTCGGTACCTGGCTGGCTGGCCAGGTATTGGTTATATCCTGGCCAGTGTGGCTGCAGAGTTTTCTTTTTGAAGGATTATGGCAGGGCATATCTGTAGTCACATCGTTTTTTCCGATCATCGCCCTGTTTTTCCTTTTCATGTCCCTGATTGAAGACAGTGGTTACATGGCCCGGGCTGCGTTTCTTATGGACAGACTCATGCATTGGCTTGGCCTGGACGGCAAAGCCTTTATCACCATCCTGCTGGGCTATGGCTGCAATGTCCCGGCAGTGATGGGAACCCGTATTCTGACCAGCAGCTACAGCCGTATTCTGACCATGCTCCTCATTCCCTTTACCCTCTGTACAGCCCGATTACAGATTTTTGTTTTTCTGACAGCCCTGTTTTTTTCTCCTGTTATTGCCCCATGGATTATTTTGTCACTCTATGTGTGCAGTTTTGGTGCTGTTATTCTTACCGGTCTAGTATTTAAGCTTTTCCAAATCGGTGGCAGCCCCGAACCTTTTATAATGGAGATCCCGCCCTATAGACTTCCGACCCTGCGCAGTATCAGTCTGCGGACATGGTATGAATTGAAAGATTTTTTTTTCCGGGCAGCCACTCTGATCGTGGCTGGGGTGTTGATAGTCTGGTTGCTCATTCACATGCCTGCGGATGTCCCGCCCGGCAGTGCAGCAACCTGGGCCGGACAGCTGGGACATATGCTGACACCGGTTTTTTATCCGCTGGGAATTGGCTGGCAGGAAACCGTGGCCTTGATTTTTGGTTTCATTGCCAAGGAAATAGTTGTTGGCGGCCTGGCTGTTATTTATAGCGGATCAGACCTGGCCGGACAAATGATCAGTCATATTACCCCTTTGCAGAGCATCAGTTTCATGCTTTTCTGCCTGCTCTATACTCCCTGTATAGCAACTATTGCCACTATCTGGTCAGAATCACGTTCCATAAAAATTACCC
>JAOZRF010000046.1 GCA_029940245.1 Desulfobacula sp. | reverse complement strand
ATTCATATGTTCAAGCCGGCGAGCTTTTCCATAGAAAAATTGATCCCGGAACCGTGTGGATACGAAATCCGAATTTTGAGTTTAAATATAAATTTCAAAAAGAAATTCTGGAGAAGTTTGTTGGAGTGAATTCTTCATATCAGCCCCGGGGGATCATCTATGATTTTGTAAAAGAACGGGAACAGGATTATGAAAAGTTGTTTGATGTGGTACATCTTAAGCCTGTAAAGGCACCGTCGAGTTCCGCTGTTAACCGATATGCCGTGTTTCTGGGCAAAACACACATCGGTGAAAATGTTCTGGTATCTCAAAGGGCATTTCTGGACAATGCCGTAATGGGAGATGGTTCCAATGCCCAGGAAAACACCTATATTATTCATTCAAACCTTGCCGGTTTGTGTATAACAGCCCATGGCGGGAAGATAATACATGCAGATATTGGTCGAGAAACCTTTGTCGGATTTAATTCATTTTTAAATGGAAAACCTGACGCACGGATTGAAATCGGTGAAGGATGTATTGTTATGCCACATACCATAATAGATTCGGATGTGCCGGTCAAAATACCTGATGAGCATCTGGTATGGGGATTTATCGGTTCCAATGAGGATGTTAAAAATCAAAGTATTTCATTTGATGACCTTGCTGATGTGCGGGAGAGCCTGAGAATCGGGAAAATGGTTTTTACAGGTAAAGGCTCTGTTTTTATTGATGCCTTTCAAAAGAGAATTGGCCATATCCTATCGACAAATGGTGCATTATTTCACAATGGTGAAAAACGAGGCCATGCCCAGGATGATCAGAATATATCCTTTAATACCATTCAGCCGTATAGGACAGGAGAGCGTATGGGGTTGTATCCTTCCATCAGGATACAACCCTAACAGGTTGAATTCTGAGACAGATAAATTCTGTACATAAGCTGGATTGACAAAATTAAAATAGGAAGAGCTATAATTCCATGAAAAGACCCGCTCCTCTAAAACCCGGGGATAGATTAGGTGTTTGTGCACCATCTGCATGCTTTGACATCGAAAAATTAAATTCTGGAATTCAGATTTTGGAAGATTTGGGATTCAAGGTTAAAGTTCCGGAAGAGATTTTTAAAAAAAAAAGATATCTTGCCGGTAATGATGTTTTAAGAGCAAGTGTTATCAACCAGTTTTTTTCAGACCCGGATATAGATGGCATTATTTGTGCCCGGGGTGGGTTTGGGTCCATGCGAATTCTGGATTATTTAAACTGGAGTACTATCAGGCAAAATCCTAAACCCTTTGTTGGATTCTCTGACAATACGGCAATATTGCTATCCATCATCGGTGAAACCGGAAATGTGGTAATTCACGGGCCCACAGTTGTGTCTCTTGCCGCTGCCCCAAAAGAAACCATTGATGCGTTTTATAATACCCTGACAGGTTCTCTTGACAAAATTGATGTAACAAATGGGCGAATCATTAAAGCCGGTAAGTGCACCGGCGTATTAAAGGGGGGGAACCTTTCAACCATATCCCATCTTCTGGGAACCCGGTTTCAACCGGATTTAAAGGATGCTGTCCTTTTTATGGAGGATGTCGCAGAGCCTGCCTATAAAATTGATCGGATGCTGACACAGATGAAAATGGCAGGTTTGTTTGAAGGGATTCAAGGGGTGATTACCGGTTCCTTTAAAAATTGTGACAATATTGAATATTTAGAAGAAATACTGTTTGAAATATTTGAGGAATGCAATGTCCCGGTTCTTTCAGGGTTAGATTCCGGCCATGGTAAAGTGAATTTGTCCTTATGCATGGGAACACACATTAAGATGGATACAGAACCCGCAAGAATTCAATGGGTTTAATTCACATGGGCAATGACAGAATTTCCAGGAAGATAGAAACCGCTATCGCACAGGGTGTTTTTCCAGGGGCGGTTCTATTGTGTGCGAAAAATCAGAAAATACTTTTCCATGAATCCTATGGAGAAGCAGATATTTTTGAAAAAAAAAAAATGACAAAAGACAGTATTTTTGATCTTGCCTCCCTGACAAAACCCCTGGCAACAACACTTGCCTTATCCAGGCTCATTGAGAAAGACCAGGTTTTTCCGGATCAGAAGATCGGATCAATCCTGGAAGAATTTAAAACATTTCCAAAAGCAGATATTACCATTGACATGCTTCTCAGACACACGTCAGGATTCCCGGCTCACCGGGACTATTTTAAAAAAATTATAAACGCAAATGAAAATCCCAGGCAATCTCTAAGACATCTTCTGGTATGTGAGGAACTGGTAAATAAAATTGGTGAAAATCAGGTTTACAGTGATCTGGGATTTATGATCCTTTCATGGATTATAGAAAAAATAAGTTGTCAAAGACTGGATCGATTTGTTGCAAAGCAAATATATTTTCCCCTTGAAATTGATGATTTGTTTTTTCTGGAAACAGGTTTAAAGAATAAAAAATTTATATTATATCAACAAAAAATTGTGGCCGGCCGGCAATGTCCCTGGAGAAATAGACTGCTTGTGGGAGAAGTGGATGATGATAATGCCTGGGCTGCCGGAGGAATTGAAGGACATGCAGGGCTTTTTGGAAATACCGGGGCAATCTATAAGTTGTGCTGTGAAATATTAAACGCATTGCAGAGTAAACCAACCAGGGTTTTAAGATCTGATATTATAAAAACTTTTGCATTAAAAAAAAATCACCATGACATGGTTGCAGGATTTGATACTCCGTTAAAAGTGAATTCTTCTGCGGGCAGATATTTTTCAAAATCATCCATAGGGCATCTTGGATTTACAGGGACCTCTTTCTGGATTGATCCTGAAACCTCCGTGATTATTATTTTTTTAACCAACAGAGTGCATCCTTTAAGATCAAATGAGGGCATAAAACAATTCCGTCCGCAAATACATGATTTAATATATTCTGAGTTAATATAAAATATTAAGGAGTTAAAGCGTTTTGGACTTGTAAAAAACTATTAAGTTTGTTAGCAGATAGTGTTTAATAAAATCCTTTGTATTTAAATGCAATTTATAAATTTTTGTTTGAAAGAGGTAAAATGAACTTTATAATAGACTCTTTGCTCGGAACGTTTTCCAATGATCTGGCCATTGATCTTGGAACTGCAAATACACTTGTTTATGTTAAGGGCAAGGGAATTGTATTGAGTGAGCCCTCAGTGGTTGCTGTTAGAACGGATGGAAAAGGAAAAAGTAGAGTGCTTGCCGTGGGTGCAGAAGCCAAAAGAATGCTGGGTCGTACGCCTGGTAATATTGTTGCAATAAGGCCCATGAGAGATGGCGTGATTGCTGACTTTGAAGTTACAGAGGCAATGTTAAAGCATTTTATCAGAAAAGTTCATAATAACCGGAAAACCCTTGTCCGTCCCCGAATAGTGATAGCCGTCCCATCTGGAATTACCCAGGTGGAGAAAAGAGCGGTTAGAGAATCAGCAGAATCAGCAGGAGCCAGAGAAGTTTTTTTAATTGAAGAACCCATGGCCGCAGCCATAGGTGCCGGCCTTCCCATTACTGAACCCACCTGCAGCATGATCGTTGATATTGGTGGAGGGACAACGGAAGTTGCTGTTATTTCACTTGCCGGTACGGTTTATACAACATCTTTAAGGGTTGCCGGTGACAAGATGGATGCTTCCATAAGCCAGCATATAAAACGTAAATACAATCTTCTGATTGGAGAGAGAACCGCAGAAATAATCAAAACAACCATTGGAAATGCATATTCTGATACTGAAAATATTGAAACCATAGAGGTCAAGGGCCGCGACCTTGTATCCGGCATTCCTAAAATACTTACCATTGACTCTGAAGAGGTCAGGGTTGCTATTTCAGAACAGATTGATGCGATTGTTGAAACCATTCGCATTGCACTGGAACAGACACCTCCTGAGCTTGCTTCAGATATCGTTGATAATGGTATTGTTTTAACGGGCGGGGGTGCTTTATTGAAAAATCTGGATAAACTGCTCAGGGAAAAGACCATGCTTCCCATTGTTGTAGCAGATGATCCATTAACAACGGTTGCTCTTGGCTGCGGGAAAGCCCTTGACAGTATTGATATTTTGAGAGAAGTAGTTATTAGCTGATTTAATGTTTTCACAAAAACTGATTATTTTTGTTGGGCTTGCTCTTTTTATTGCCATTAATTTTACCGCAATGACCATGAGCAACAGAGATTTTTTGCCGACCAACGGTATTGAACGATTATTTATTTCCATTACCTCTCCTTTTCAGATGTCTGTTGCTAAAACCATACATTCGATTCAAAATATCTGGGGCACTTATTTTATGACAGTACTTGCTGTTAAAGAAAATATTGAATTGAAAAAACAACTTGGAAAAGCAATAGAAAATAAAAATCATTATGAGGAACTGGAACTTGAAAATATCCGGCTCAGGAAATTTCTTAATTTTACAAGTACAATGCCGGACACATATATGACAGCTAAAATTGTTGCAAGGGATCCTTCCCCATGGTTTAAAACCATTATGATAGATAAAGGCACAAAAGACGGTCTGGTCAAAGGAAGTCCTGTGTTTGTTCCCGAGGGGATCGTCGGTCAAATAATCAAAGTTGCGGGAAATTATTCCAGGGTTCTTTTGATTACGGATAGAAACTCTGCTGTTGATGCTCTTGTACAGAATTCCCGTGTCCGCGGAATTGTAAAAGGAAACAATGAGGATAATTGTTCCTTTGTGTATACTTTAAGAAAAGAGGATGTAAAAGAGGGTGAAATAATTGTTTCATCCGGTTTGGATCAAGTGTTTCCCAAGGGGATGAAAATCGGCAGAGTTTTAAAAGTGACAAAGATTCATTCTCAACTTTTCCAGGATATTACTCTGGAGACCAGCGTTGATTTTAATAAAATAGAAGAAGTTCTTGTATTGAAAGATATACAGATGAGTAGTTTTGAAACGGATCAATAATGAAAGCAGTTTTTTTGATTGTCCTCACTTTATTTTTAATCGTTATCCAAACGATTATTCTACCATCGTTTTCCTGGTTTGATCAGTGTTTTGATCTGCTGATCATTGAGATCATTTTTTTAAGCTTTATTTCATCCCATTATTCAATGGTTTTGGCCATTATTATTATTGGATGTGTCATGGACAGTATTTCAGGCGTTCCATTCTGGTATTATATTTTTTCATATTTGTGGATTTATATTATTGTTCAAATAGTCAAACAATCGCTTTTTCAACGAAGTATTATTTTTATTTTTATCATAAGTATTGTGTCTATATCCATTCAGCATGGATTTTTATTATTTTCAGTTTTTATTCGTCAAGGTGTCAACTCCATATTGGAATTTAATTTCGGTCTTTTGATGATGCAGGTCTTTTGGGGAGTTATTTTGATCCCGCCTGGTATCTGGCTTATAAATGTTTTCTGGAAGAACTGGATACTTAAAACAAAATTTTTGCAAAACAGCGTGTTTGAAAATACTGAGGACAGAATTGACCGAGTTCAGTAAAAAACAGGACAGGGACTGGAAAAAACAAAGATTTATCGGTGCAAGTGTATGTATATTGTTTGTATTTATACTTTTGTTTTTCAGGTTGGCATATCTTCAAATTATCAGGGGTGAAGAATACAGGGATTTATCTAAGAAAAATGCAGTACGACTCAAGAGTATTAAATCATCTCGTGGTTTAATTTTTGACAGAAATAAAAAATTACTGGTGGATAACAGACCTTCTTTTAATCTTAAAATAGTGCTTGAGGATGCAGGCGAGGTTAAAGCAACTATTAAAAAACTTGGGCAATTCATTGCCGTGCCTTTTCAAGAACTTATGGAAAGTATTGAACAGGCTGGAAATGGTGCGGTTTATAATCCTATAACATTAAAAAATGATATCTCAAGAGATCAGTTAGCCATTGTTGAGGCACATAAATTTGATCTTCCCGGGATTCATATCGATATAGAACCTACACGATATTATATTTATAAAAAAACAGCTGCCCATCTTTTAGGCTATCTGGGACAAATAAACAGTAAAGAACTGAAAACTGAGAAATATCCAAATGTCAAGTCAGGAGACTCAATTGGCAGATATGGGATTGAAAAACAATTTGAAACCTATCTACAGGGAAAACGGGGCGGAAGACAAGTAGAAGTCGATTCCAGTGGCAGAATAATTAAGATTTTGAGAACTATTGATCCTGTTGCAGGATTCGACTTGAATCTTACCCTGGATCTTGATTTACAGCAGACAGCTGAAAAATTGCTTGAAGATAAAGCCGGAGCCGTGGTTGCCATTGATCCTGAGAATGGAGATATCCTTGTGCTGGCAAGTAATCCCAGTTTTGATCAAAATGATTTCATTGGTGGTATCAGCCAAAAAAAATGGGAGGCATTGCTTTTTGATCCAGGAAAACCAATGATAAATAAGGCCATTCAGGCAGAATATCCACCGGCTTCCACCTATAAAATCATTACTGCCATGGCTGCACTTGAAGAAAAACATATCAATATAAATACCACTGCATATTGTCCTGGATTTTTAGACTATGGTAATAGAATTTATCGTTGCTGGAATAAACATGGTCACGGTAACATAAGTGTGATTCAAGCGATTGAGCAATCCTGTGATGTTTTTTTTTATCAGGCAGGAATTAAAGTTGGTGTGGATAAATTGGCGCAGTATGCAACCGGGTGCGGGCTGGGTAAAAAGACAGGTATTGTGCTTGAAAATGAAAAAAATGGTCTGATTCCAACTTCGGCATGGAAAAAAAAACGATACAGGGAATCCTGGCAAAGAGGTGAAACTCTTTCTATTGCAATAGGGCAGGGCTATAATTTAGTGACACCTCTTCAAATGGCCGTTTTGATTGCTGCTGTTGGTAATGGTGGTACCTTGTACAGACCCCGAATTGTTAAAACAATTAAAGATGGTCATGGCCTTGTGATAAAAAAAAATGAACCTGAAATTACGGGTGGTCTGCCGGCAAGCAAAGAGACATTGGATATAGTAAGAAATGGGCTTTTGAAAGCTGTTCAAGGTGGGCGGGGGACAGCAAGAAGAATTAGACTGAAAAATATTGAAATAGCTGGTAAAACCGGGACTGCTCAAGTTTATGGTATTAAAAAAGATGATAAAAGAGAACTCAAAGACTTGAAGTATTCTTTAAGGGATCATGCCTGGTTTGTCTGCTATGCCCCGGCAAAAAATCCTGTTATTGCCATATCTGTTCTGGTTGAACATGGAGAGCATGGATCAAGCACGGCTGCCCCCATAGCCCGCGCTTTGATCGAACAATATATTCAACTACCTTTAATAAAAAAAATATTACCGGAGTAGCACATGTTTGACAGGCGGTTAATAAAAAATTTTGACTGGGGCTTTATGGCTTTAATTTTTCTAATCGGAACGATCGGCCTTGGCATTTTATACAGCGCCCTGACCGCTGGGAATGAGACTATTTCGGTCCACGTTCTTTTTAAAAAACAGATGATCTGGATGGGGGCCGGCTTTATAGTAATGATGATCATTTTGATGATTGATTTTAGAGATCTGGACAAAATAAATTTATTTATTTATGCATTTTGTGTAGGACTCTTGATCAGTGTTCTTATTTTCGGGCAGCTTGGCGGTGGGTCACGGAGATGGCTTCTTATTGGTTTTGTCAGGATTCAGCCCTCTGAATTGATGAAAATTGCATTGATTATAAGTCTGGCATCTGTTTATTCAACTTCAATTTCTCAAACCGGACTCAATTTTAGAAAATTGATCAAACCGGCAATATTATGTGCAATCCCATTTGTTTTAATTGTAAATCAGCCAGATCTTGGAACTGGTTTGCTCTTACTTTTAATTGCCGGATCAATTACACTGTTTGTCAAGGTAGAGCGAAAAGTATTGTATATAATATCAGGTATTTGTCTTGTTACAGCGCCCTTGCTCTGGTCTGGATTAAAAACATATCAAAAATCAAGGATATTGACTTTTTTAGATCCTGACCGGGATCCACTCGGGGCAGGGTACCATATTATTCAATCAAAAATAGCTATTGGATCGGGGATGTTGACAGGTAAGGGTTTTTTAAAAGGAACTCAGAATGCATTATCTTTTTTACCGGAACATCATACTGATTTTATCTTATCCGTCCTTGCGGAAGAATGGGGACTTATGGGGTCTAGTATCCTTCTATTGGTTTATTTTATTTTTTTACTCTGGGGATTAAATATCGCCTATAATTGTCGTAATATGTTTGGTTCCATTCTTGCCTTTGGTATCACAACCATGATTTTCTGGCAGATATTTATCAATATCGGCATGGTCATGGGGCTTATGCCGGTTGTTGGTGTGCCTTTACCCCTGGTATCCTATGGCGGATCTTCAATGATCACCAATATGGTGGGTTTTGGTATTCTTTTAAATATCAGTATGCGTAATTTTTCATAAAATTTTGAATTATCGTAAGTCATCAAAGTTTAGTTTTTTTAAAAGATTTTTAAAAAATTATTTCCCAAAGTCTGAAATATTTTGTTTTTCAATGTTGACAAATTATTGCCCGGATGTTACTCAATTCTCGATTTAATTGGAATTTAGACTGTTTTTGTGTAAAAACAGTCAGTTGGATATAAGCAGTTGAATTTTTTATAATTATTAACTGGCGGAGGGGATTTATGATAACTGTGATTCCTGATATATCTTTGGTATATCAGATGATCAATTTCCTAATTCTGCTTTTTGTGCTTAATCTGGTTCTGTACAAACCAATCCGTAATGTTCTTCTTGAACGAAAGGCAAAGATTGAAGGTATGCAAAATGGGGCTCAAAAAGCCGCAAGCGATCTTGTTGCCGGGGAAGATGCTTACAAGGATGGTTTAAAACAAGCCAGATCTAAAGGCTTGAAAGAAAAAGAAGCTTTTATAGAAGAAGCATCAAAAGAAGAGAAGGAAATAATCGACAGGATTAACAAGCAAGCACAGAAAAATCTTGTTGATATTAAAAAGCAGGTTACTGAGGAGACTGAGCAGGCCCGAAAAGCATTGGAAGGCGAGGTTGAAGTATATGCTAAAGCCATCGGTGAAAAGATTTTAGGGAGGGCTTGCTGATGAAAAAATGCGGTGTGAACAAAGAACTGTTACAAATTGTTTCCCTTGTGACAACTTTTGTAGCGGTAATGTGTGGTGTGGTGTGGGCATCTTCTGGTGGGGATGGTCATGGAGGTGTACACAATGCCTGGCTTAAAATAGATACCTGGAAAGTATTGAATTTTGGTATTCTGGTTGTTGTTGGGTTTTTCCTTGCAAAAAAACCTGTTTCTAATTTTTTTTCATCCCGTGCAAAAAGCATAGAAGGTGAGATCAAGGAACTTGAACAAAAAAAAGCAGATGCCCAGAAAAAACTTGCCGAATATCAAACCAAGTTTAAAAATCTTGATCAGGAATCTAAACAGATTGTTAAAGAGTATATTAAACAGGGTGAAGAAGCCAGAACAAGAATTCTTGCTGAAGCTTCTGCACAGGCTGAAAAACTTGAAGATATGGCCAAGCGGAATATCGAACAGGAATTTAAGTCTGCAAAAACTAAGCTTCGACAGGAAATTGTTGAAATGGCGATGGAAAAAGCAGAAGAAGTGATTATAGACTCCATTTCATCCGATGATCAGGACAGACTTGTGGATGAATACTTGAAAAAGGTGGTGGCATAATGAAAAATTTAACGGTTTCCAGGCGTTATGCCAAAGCATTGATTCTCATCGGAAAGGAAGATGGCCGGGCAGAAGAATACAATTCAGAGCTTGAGTCGGTTGTCGGGCTTTTTGATACCCAGGAAGATTTTGAGAGGGCATTGACAAATCCTTTGTTCAACAAAAATAACAGGAAAAAGGTTTTGGAGGCGGTTTTAGCTGCTACTGACTTGTCAGCCATTATGAAGTCTTTTCTTACACTTTTGTTTGATAAAGGTCGAATCGGTTTTTTAAGAGAAATTGCTTCATACTATAAAGATCTGGCAGATGAGCTTAAAGGTGTTGTAAAAGCCAGCATCGTTTCTGCAACGGAGTTGTCATCTGATGCAGTTGACAAGATTAAGGAAGTGTTGTCGGAAAAGACCGGGAAAAATATTGTTCTGAATGTTGAGCAGGATCCAAGTCTTATTGGTGGTGTGGTCACAAAAATAGGTGATCTTGTTATGGATGGCAGCGTAAAAACTCAGCTGATTAATATGAGAGAAACATTAAAAAAAGGTGAGAGTGTCTAATGGAAATTAAAGCAGAAGAAATAAGCCAAATAATAAAAGACCAGATCAAAGGTTTTGATGCAGAGGTGGACCTGAATGAAACTGGCGTTGTTCTTTCAGCAGGTGATGGTATTGCCCGTGTATATGGTCTGGAAAAAGTTAAAGCCATGGAGTTGGTTGAATTCCCCGGTGGAATCTTGGGACTTGCATTGAATCTTGAATCTGATAACGTTGGTGTTGCCATCCTTGGTGATGATAAAGAAATCAAAGAAGGTGACATTGTTAAACGTACTGACCGTATTGCTTCCGTTCCCGTTGGTGAAGAGCTTTTAGGGCGTGTTGTGACCACAACAGGAGAGTCCGTTGACGGTAAAGGCCCGATCAATTCAAAAATTTACATGAACATGGAATTAGTTGCCCCTGGTGTTATTGCCAGAAAATCAGTTCATGAGCCCTGTTACACAGGTTCAAAAGCGATTGACGGCATGACTCCTGTAGGCCGTGGTCAGCGTGAACTGATTATTGGTGATCGTCAGATCGGTAAAACAGCAGTCGCCGTTGATGCCATCATTGCTCAAAAAGACAGTGACATAAAATGTGTCTATGTTGCCTGTGGTCAGAAAAAATCAACGGTTGCTCAAGTTGTTGCAGCCCTTGAAGAGCATGGTGCCATGGAATACACAACAGTGGTTGTTGCATCAGCTTCTGAATCTGCTGCCATGCAGTATCTGGCGCCCTATGCCGGATGTGCAATGGCTGAGTATTTCAGAGACAAAGGCGAGCATTCTTTGATTATTTACGATGATCTTTCAAAGCAGGCAGTTGCTTATCGTCAGGTATCTTTGCTTCTCAGACGTCCACCAGGACGTGAGGCTTTCCCTGGTGATATTTTTTATAATCATTCCCGTTTGCTTGAACGGTCTGCAAAACTCAGTGATGCAGAGGGTGCAGGGTCTCTTACTGCGCTTCCGATTATTGAAACCCAGGAAGGTGACGTGTCTGCTTTTATTCCGACCAACGTTATCTCCATCACAGACGGTCAGATTTTTCTTGATAAAGATCTTTTCTTTGCAGGTATCCGTCCTGCTATTGATGTTGGACTGTCAGTATCACGTGTTGGTGGTGCAGCTCAGGTAAAGGCAATGAAACAGGTTGCAGGAACTCTGCGTCTTGATCTTGCCCAGTTCCGTGAATTGGAAGCATTTGCAGCATTTGGTTCAGATCTTGATGAAGCAACACAAAAACAGCTGACCCGTGGTGAAAGACTTGTTGAACTTTTAAAACAACCACAGTTTAAGCCGCTTCCCATGGAAAAAATGGTAACAGCTCTCTATGCTGGAACCAAGGGATATATTGATAAATATCCAAAAGATGCTGTTGCAAAATATGAAGAGGGCCTTTATCCATTTGTTGAAAATCGTTTTCCTGAAATTTTTTCAGGTCTCAAGGAGAAAGAGGAGATCACTGATGAAATTGAAGGCAAATTGAAACAATGCCTTGAAGCCTATGACG
>JAOZRF010000418.1 GCA_029940245.1 Desulfobacula sp. | reverse complement strand
TTGCTGTTACGGATATAGGAAAACTTGCCATGGCCCTGGTTGACGCGGCTACAATCGTAGTTGGAACTCCAACAATCCTGGCCGGACCTCATCCTTACGCCGCGTATGCCGCGTTTTTGGCAAACGCTCTGAGGCCAAAGACAAAATTCCTCTCCATTATCGGTTCCTACGGGTGGGGTGGTAAGACTGTAGAAGTCTTGGCAGGGATGATTCCTAATCTTAAAGTAGAAGTTATCGAACCTGTTCTTTCCAAAGGCTTGCCGTCAGAGGCTGATTTTAAAGCTCTTGAGAATTTGGCTGAAACTATCGCGATGAAACACAAAGAACAGGGATTTAAATAGCCAGGGGATATTTTTTTTCTAAGAATTTCTCCTGACGAATCACTGCACTGGATTGAGATGCCTAAGTATGGGGCAGACGGTGATGTCATTGACATAACACTGACCACGGTAAAGGTGCGCAACCGGGACAAGACCCTTCCCACCATCCTCATTTGTTTCGAATCTATTGGAAAAGGCAGAATGAAAAAGCGGCCATGACCGGATAATGATCAGAAGGGTAACAGCCATTAAATTATCGGTAATAAAAAAAATACGGCATCGAAAAAATAAATTTAAGGAACCGCCATGATCACACTATACATTGTTTTAGCTCTGATCGTTCTTATTGCACTGATTTTTGCAACAAAAATCCTACAGTTAAATAAAGGGAAAAAGTTAGCTGATGCTCAGGTTGCGGGCATGACAATCAACAAACTATCGTCACCCGGGACAGTTAAAAAACTTTCAATTCTTCCTTTAATCGATTATCACACGGATAATTTGAATTTAAGAACAGAACCCGGTGTATCCTATCTGATCATAGCTGATGATACCAAAATTTTGTTGGATGTCGGGTTTAACAAAAAAAAAGAACATCCATCCCCGCTGCTCCATAATATGAAAATTCTTGGCATTGCTGTATCTGATATTGATATGATCTTTATCAGCCATCTGCACTTAGATCATGTGGGGGGAATTGCGGAACAAAAAGAGAAAACCTTTAGTTTATCACAGGGACATGTTCAAATGCCGAAGTGCCCGGTTTATTCGCCGGCAGATATCTCTGCTTCCAGATGGAACCCAGGCCCAGAAACGCAAGTGATAACAGACCCTGCAGTTTTAAAGCAAGGGATCATCAGTATCGGTGTCATTCCACGATATTTATTTCTTATGGGTTATACTCTGGAGAACGCCCTGGCCATTAATGTTGCAGGCAAAGGAATCGTACTGATTATCGGTTGCGGTCACCAGACCATTGAGCGGATAATCCAACGGACCCAGGACCTGTTTGACGAACCGATATACGCAATTATCGGCGGTCTGCATTATCCGGTTAACGGCGGCAGGATAATGATCGGTCCCATCAATATTCAGCGGATTGTCGGATCAGACAGGCCTCCCTGGGTCAGCATCCGTGAATCAGATGTAAGAAACGCAATTGCGGCAATCAAAAAAGTATCCCCAAAAATTGTAGCCCTGTCTTCCCATGACAGTTCTGATTGGTGCATCGATCAATTTAAGCAGTCGTTCGGCGATACTTATGTGGACGTGAAAGTTGGAAAAAAGATAGTGATCTAATCAAACGCCAAATACAGATCAAACCAGAGAATGGAAGACTGATAGCTCTTCCGCACATTGAGGAATAAAGATTAATCACAGCCATTATAGGCCACCAGCGTGTCAGGGCAGAAAGACAAAATTTTGATCCGGTTGGTCATTATTCAAGACCTGATGTGCTGGAGTTAAAACTAAACCAGTCACGCCGATCGTCAATTAAAATATCAGAATAAATAACATACACCGGGTCTGACCAGTGATGTTCAAATTATGTAAGGGCAAATACAACTATTTATTAGTTAATTGGAGGAATTATGATAACGATTAATCAAGAAACTTGCAAAAAATGCAAATTCTGTATTGACGTGTGTCCTTGCAATGTGCTGCGAATAAATGAAAAAGAAGAAGTATGCTTCATTCCTGAAAGAGAGGTTATATGTCTGAAATGTGGTCAATGCATGGCTGTTTGCAGCACAAAATCGATAAAGGTTAATGGATTTTCTTATGATAATGATTTAATTGATTTGCCTGAAAATAATGTTGATTACCAAAATTTTATCGACTTTCTGGCAAACAGGAGGTCTATTAGAAACTTTAAGAACAAACCTGTATCTGATGAAACAATCAATCAAATTATAGCTTCTATTTCCTATGCGCCTTTCGGCGCAGAACCTGAAAAAGTAAATGTTACAATTGTAAATAACAGGAAGAAAATCGAATCCGCTTTACCTCATATTGAAGGTTTTTTAGATAATATTGTAAAGTGGATTGAAAATCCAGTTGCTTCATTTATGATTAAAAGGAAAAAAGGTCAGGAAACATTTAATACAATTAAAAACCATTTATATCCAATAGCAAAACTTGAAAATTATAAATTAAAATTTGGGGATAGAATTACCCGAAATGCTCCTGCCATAATAATATTTCACGCAAATAAAAAAGCAGAAGAGCACACAAACAATTCTTTGATATATGCAACCTATGTCATGCTGGCAGCTAATTCGCTTGGATTGGGAGCAACAATTATTGGAATTGTTCCTGCCGCCATAAACAAAACAAAAGAAGTAAGAGAAATTTTTCAGATTCCAGTTGAAAATGAGGCTGTTATATCTGTCATTATAGGATACCCAAAATATAAATATAAACGGACAATAAAAAGAAACGTTCAAAAAATAAACTGGATTGACTGAATCTCAATCGGGTAGCCGGGGTTTTTAATCCCCCAGCCCCCACAACACCCTGTCAGTGAAACAAGAGAATTTGTGAACAAACAAGGAGGGGACTAAATTGATGCAAGAAGATCAAAAAGCCAAAGGTATTATGATTCTGATTGAATTTAAAGATACTGTGGGTTTGCAGAATTTTACCAATGAAATGGAAAAAAGAAATATTAATGGACTTTTAATGGTTACACCTGAATTTGTTAAGGATAATTGTGACGATATCAAGGCGGTCATTAAAAAGGGGGTGGAAATAGTTGGGACAAATGTTGAAGCTCCTTT
>JAOZRF010000045.1:9633-11780 GCA_029940245.1 Desulfobacula sp. | reverse complement strand
CGGTATCATGGAGCGATAGCACTTGCTTTTCATTTTTTACCAGATCGTCTTCATCAAGACTGTAGATGGTGCCGGGCACATGCCCGGCCCTGATAATATCCAGTACCAGCACTTGCTCATACGCTTCAAACAAGTAGAAAATATCCTGGGTAAAAGTCCCCCCGTCAATAAAGTCAACCAGAGTTTCGTCAAAGTTTTCTTTTTCTTTCCAGAATTCATGAATGGCATGAACTCCTGCACCTTCATCCATCATGAGGATATTGCCAACACCCAGTACCAGAAGTTTTTTCATTTATTTACATTTTCTATTTATCATAAGGGTTAAAATATAGAACTGATAACAAAATAAATACCTTGATGCAATCAAAAGTTTCATTCAAAAAAGTTGACACGATTCTTTTCTTTCTGTTACTATTTATTATTATTTTGTGGAATAATCTGTTGAATAGATATACATTCAATGTATGAATAATGCAGGCTTGAATTTTGAACACCAGATGAGGCAGAAATGAAGAACATTTTTATTGTTGACGATATTAAGGTTAATCTGAAAATTCTTGAAGTTCTGTTAACAAGAAACGGGTATAATACCATATCCGCGTTAAGTGGGAAGATTGCACTTGGCCTGCTTCAGACTAAAAGCGTTGACCTGATTATTTCAGATATTCTTATGCCTGAGATGGATGGATTTCAGTTCTGCCGGCTTTGCAAACTGGATGAAAATCTGAAACACATCCCCTTTGTATTTTACTCGTCCATCCAAAGCGAAGCTGAGGCCAGAAAACTTGCCCGGAAGGTGGGAGCCCAGGCATTTATCACCAAACCTGCTGATCCAGCCATGCTTTTAAAGACTATAGATAACATTTTTTTTGAATATGATCCTGCACCCCTGGCCCGGCAGGAAAATGGCGGCACCAAACCTCACAGTTCTTCTATTGAACGGCCGGAAAACAGGCGGGAAAGCCATAATGCTGATCTGGCAGAACAGACTTATAATACATTATTGAGAAACCTGCCGTGCGTTATCTGGACCATTGATTCCTCCGGGAGGATCACTAATATCAATCCAATAGTAAAAGAGATCACCGGCTTTTCCATGGACAGCATCCGGAAGATGGGAAAACAAGGATGGCTGGAAAGGGTCCACCCATCCGATATCGAAAGGGTGAGGACCGGTTACCAGAATCTTTTCAGAAATGATATTGCCCTGGATATTGAATATGCATTTGAGTGCCAGGATGGCTGCTTTATATGGCTCCACGAGAAATCAGGAATACCATATAAAAAAAATGGGCAACTTCATGCTGACGGCATTTCTTTTGATGATTCCGAAAAGAAATATAATCAGGCCCGTCATCTGAAATCAAGAGAGACGGAAACGGTTAAAACATTTGCCGGTGGCCTGGCCCATGATTTAAACAATCTGTTCACTGGCATTGCAGGATATATTGAATTGTCCACCATGCCGTCTATAAGCCCTTCTGAGAGAGAACGATTCCTGTCAAATGCTTTGAAAATCAGCCGTAATGCATCGGACTTGACCCAGGATTTTCTTGCAGTTTCCAGTGACCCAAAACCTGCAAAAAAGGATACTTTGTTCAAGGATGTGGTGTCCCGTGTCACCAACTCTCTTTTCAATGGCAGCGACATCGAGTACAAGCTGGAAATCCCATTAGACCTCTGGTCCTGCCGGGTTGATACCCAACAGATGTCAAAGGCTTTTAAAAACATTATTATTAATGCAAAAGAGGCTGTTGTGCAGGATGGATTTATTGAAGTGATTCTACAGAACGTATTTATTGAAAAAAAACAAATATGCTCGAGTACTGTTGTTGATCCGGGCTATTACATCAAGGCAACCATACGGGATAATGGACGCGGCATTGACAAGGAAAAGCTTCATCAGATTTTTTATCCCTATTATTCCACAAAACCCCAGGATATTAAAAAAGGTGTAGGATTGAGTCTTACCCTGAGTGAGGCGATCATTACACTGCATGGCGGTGTGATCGCGGTCAGCTCCTTGAAAGAATCAGGTGGTACCACCGTGGATATATATCTTCCGGCCTTAAAACCAGAGGAAAACGCCATAGGGGGAACAGAGCAGATGCCGCTCCAGGATATTGTTGCCGACGAGGAAACCGAGT
>JAOZRF010000045.1:0-9623 GCA_029940245.1 Desulfobacula sp. | reverse complement strand
CTGATAAAATATGGAAAACTCAATATGAAGAATAGAAATGAGCGCACCATCCTGATCGTTGATGACACCAAAACCAACATTGATGTGCTGGTTCAGGCCCTCAGGAAGGATTACAAGATTGGGGTAACCCTTAATGGCATGGATGCAATCCGCTTTGCCAGGGCCAATCGGCCCGACCTCATTCTGCTTGATATTATCATGCCGGGAATGGATGGATTTCAGGTATGCCGGAAGTTGAAATCAGACCCCATAACCAAAGGGATTCCCATTATTTTTATCACTGCAATGGATAAACCGGACCATAAAACCAAATGTTTGCAATATGGTGCAGTGGATTATATTACCAAACCCTTTGTGATTCCTGAAGTCAAGAAAAGGATCAAAATACATCTGGCCAAGGTCTGACTCACAACTTAATTGATTTTATATAAAGAAAGACACTCTGATAATGAAACAACACTTTTACGATGGTATAGATAAAAATGGGGATTACCATGGGAAAATACTTAAGGGAAACTATAGTGAACCCCTGAAACTATATATTTCAGATAATATAAGCCGTTTCAAGGCTTTTGAAGAAGCTATGACGCTTGCCATTCCTTATCTGTCAGCCTGGCAGGAGGAAGAAAATGATATCTGGTATGAGTTTGCCGGGAAACGATTCATTGATCTTATGGGATGTGCATCTTTTGATATGCCCGAGACTTTTAGAAAAAGTATCCTGGAACGACGGGTTTATACCTACCAGGAAAAACAAAACGGTCGTATTAACACACAGATTTTAAAGCAGCTTGAGCTGACCGATTCAAGAGAGGGATTACGTCAGGAGGGTGAGGAGAAAGGGTTTATTGAAGTTGTTTACAAGGTTTTGCTTCCTGACAATTCCATTGTGTGGCTTAAAGATCAAGCCACAGTAGAAGCATTTAAAGAAGATAAAATTCATATTTCTTCAGGATGCCTCACCATTGTTACCAAAGAGATGGAAACGGAAGAAGAGCTGCTTAAAACTCAGAAAATACTCAGAGAAAGAACCAGAGCATTAAAGGCTGCCAAAAAAATACAAGAGGAAAATACAACCAGGCTTTCAAGCGCGATTGAGCAGATTGAGGCAGCCAGAAACGAGGCTGAAAAAGCCAACAAGGCAAAAAGTGAATTCCTGGCCGTCATCAGCCACGAGATCAGAAATCCCATGAACGGCATCATCGGTACCTGTGATCTGATCATGGCGGATGAGCTCTCCCGCCGGCAGAACGAGTACCTTGGAATCATTAAAAGCTCTGCCATTTCACTTATCGGGCTGATCAATGATATTCTTGATTTTTCAAAAATCGAAGCAGGAAAGCTGGAGTTTCAGGATATCTCCTTTGACCTTTGGAACATGATTGAAGATGTATCAGATATTTTTTTGGAACTGATGTCAAAGAAAAATCTTGAGCTGGTTGTGGATATTGATCCCAATGTCCCCATAAGACTTGTCTCTGATCCAATGAGGCTGCGCCAGGTGATCATCAATCTTCTATCCAATGCCTTGAAATTTACCAATCATGGAGAAATTATCATCGGGGTTGAACCCATAAGCCTGAAAAAATCCCATGCCGAACTTTTGTTCTATGTAAGGGACACGGGTATTGGTATCGCACAGGAGCATATTGACAATTTGTTTGATTCATTTACCCAGGTTAATATTCCTGTGAATCGGGAATATGGTGGTACGGGGCTTGGCCTTGCCATAAGCAGGCAGATCATTGACATGATGGGCGGATCAATCTGGGTTGAGAGTGTACCAGGGCAGGGCAGTACATTCTATTTTAAAGCACTGTTTAAATACGCGAGCCTGGAACCAGAAGACAGAAGACCCCATGTCCCGGAGGTCTTTAATCAATGCAAGGCCCTCATTGCTGAGGCAAATGAATCGACTCGAAGAGTGCTCCAAAGACTTCTTCTTTCCTGGGGGTTTACGGTCACGGCCTGTTCTTCCGGCCAGCAGGCCATTCAGGAAATTGATATAAAAAGCACTTCTGACAAATTTGAATTGATCATTATGGATATGGGCCTTGCAGACCTGGATAATGAAGGAGTGACCAATCAACTCAAATCCATTGTCCTTTCTTCTCCCAGGGTTATTGCCATAACCAACATGGGCAGGGAGGATAACGTCCGGCGGGCTATTGAAATAGGCATTGACAAATGTTTTTCCAAGCCGGTAAAGCAGTCACTCCTGTTGAGAACCATCAGGAATGATTTTGGATATTCCAATACAAAAGATGAGATAAAAGACATTGCCACGGCCACGGGCAAAGATTTTTCAGACACTCGTATTCTTCTTGTTGAAGACAACGCCGTAAATAGGAAAATCGGATCAAAAATGATCCGGATGTTAGGTATTGATGTGGATACGGCCCAAAACGGGATGGAGGCGGTTGAAAAGGTTCAGCATACATCCTATTCGGCAATGCTAATAGATATACAGATGCCCCATCTGGACGGGATCGAAGCATCCCGTATCATCCGCCGGCAATTTTCCAGGGATCAACTGCCCATTATCGCCATGAGCGCCCATGACAAATCAGCCAAATGGGAAGAGTGCATGGAGGCTGATATTAACGATTATATTTTAAAGCCCATCAGCAAAGATACGATGCTTACAGTCCTTAAAAAACATCTCACACCCAGCCATGAATATCAATCCTTTGCACCTGCCCACCAGGACTTTGGGGAAAGTGAAATTAAATATTCAGACATAAAAGGATTGCCCGGCCTGGATATCCGGGAAGGTGTTGAAAGGTTAGGAGGAGATTGGGATGTATTTGCTGACATTTTAAAAGAATTCTGTAATGATTATGCCGGCTTTCAAAAAACATTGGAACATCATCTTTCCAATGGAGACTACAAAGATGCAGCCACATTGGCCCACTCCATCAAAGGTGCAGCCGGTAATGTTTCAGCCAACGGCTTGTTTGAGGCGGCCAGATCGCTGGAAAAGGCCTGCTGGGATCAAAGGGAAGATGAAATCAGAAAATTGCTGGACCCGATAGAATCGGCTTATTCTCAGGTGTGTGACTCGGCTGAACAATTTTTTATCCGGATGAAACAGAAAAAAAATCAAGCGCAGGAAAAGGGACCCGTGAATCAAACAGCTGTTTCAGGCAAAGATCTTTTAAGCAGAATGAAGTCATTGATGAACACTCTTGATAAATTTGATCCTGTTATGTCGGAATCCCTTGTAATGGATATCGAACCTTTGGTCGATGCGGCAATAAAGGATGAAATGGATCATCTTGTTCAAAATGTTAGAAACTATCAATTTGATATTGCCCGGAAAACTTTGGAAACCATCATGGAAATGGTGCAGAAAAAATAGATGGCAACCCTGGGATTTCATCAAGATCCTGGCATGGATCTTTTCCCCTATGCATAAAGCCTGCTCAAGGTAAAACAAGGATATTTAACCGATGAAAAATATTAATGAATGTATGATTCTTCTTGTTGATGATACAAAATCAAATTTGGATGTGCTTGTTCATGCCCTCAAGGATATCTATAAGCTGGGGGTAACCCTCAATGGGGAAGATGCCATCCGGTTTGCCGAAAAAAAGCAGCCGGATCTTATTCTTCTAGACATTGTCATGCCCGGAATTGATGGATTTGAGGTGTGCCGACGGCTCAAGGAAAAATTGGAAACAAAAGATATTCCAATTATTTTTATCACGGCCATGGATGATCTGAGCAATAAAACCAAGGGATTTGATTCCGGCGCGGTGGACTATATTACCAAACCTTTTGACATTACTGAGGTAAAGGCGCGGGTGAAAATCCATCTTACTTTGAAGCTGGCCCAGGAAGCTCTCAAAAATCAGAATATTATCCTGGAAGAGATGGTCCAGGCGCGCACGGCAGAACTTCTAAAAACCCAGATTGAGGTTATCAACCGATTGGGAAAGGCTGCAGAGTACAGGGATCAGGACACAGGAACCCATATTAACCGGATGAGCAAATATTGCAGGCTGATGGGCAAGGCCCTGGGGCTTTCCAGGGAAGAATATGACAGGCTGGATCTTGCCTCCACCATGCATGATGTGGGGAAAATCGGTATTTCAGACAATATCCTGCTTAAACCCGGCAAGTTAGATGGTAAGGAGTGGAAATCCATGATGACCCACACCAGTATTGGCGAAAAACTTCTTTCAGGAGGATCATCCCAGTTGCTTGAGGTGGCACGGATCATTGCAATGACCCACCATGAAAAGTGGGATGGCACAGGTTATCATCAAAAGCTCAAGGGCAGGGAGATTCCCCTCACTGGTAGAATTGTCTGCATTTGCGATGTGTTTGATGCGCTGATTTCCAGACGACCCTATAAAGAACCCTGGCCTGTGGAAAAAGTCATAGAGGAGATTAAAAAGGGAAGCGGTATATTTTTTGATCCTGAGCTGGTGGAAGTATTTTTGTCCCTGGAGCCGGAAATACGTAAAATTATGGAGGCCTATCAGGAAAAATAGCCTCTGTATTGGTTTACACAAATATCCGAGATGGTTTCTTGTTTTTAACCTGAAACTTAAAATCCTAAATCCTAAAACTTTAAATCTTAAAACAGTGCCTGAACGAGGTTTTCGTTCAGGCACCAAGTAAATATTCAATTTAAATTATAAAGGTATTTCCACTCGAATTTTTCTGCCGGTATCTGCGTCCAGCACGTGGACGGCACAACCCAGTCAGGGGTCAAAGGAGCGAATTAAGCGCCCCACATTCACCGGGTTTGCAGTGTCAGGAACTGGTACTCCAATGAGTGCCTGCTCCATTGGTCCTCTTTGTCCCATATCATCCATTGGATTTGCATTCCAGATGGTTGCCGAAGTAACCTGGTAATTAGCGATTTTTTTATCTTTGATGTCAATGTAGTGGAGAAGTGCACCACGGGGTGCTTCTGTAAGCCCGAGACCTTCTGAGGAATCTGGAATTTCTGCGGGTATAAAGGTCTCTTTTCCTGGTTTTGCTTCTGACAGCCATTGTTCCACAGCATTCGCAACCATTGCAGTTTCTTCTGCTCTGGCAACGTGTCTGCCGAGAATAGAGAATGCAGCATCGCCCATATCACGCATTCTTTTAATGCCTAGCTTTTCCTGACCGGTTTTGGACAGCTCAGGGTTGGTCACCCACATTCTTGCAAGGGGGCCTGCCTGGTGAGGTTTTTCATTGTATCTGGGTGCCTTGATAAAGCTGTATGCCGCTTTCTTATAAGGATTGGGAATGGTTCTTCCCTGGGCCGGGTTCAATCCTGTTGTAGAATCCTCAAAATAAGAATATTTTACATATTCTTTGATAAGGTCTGTATCAACCGGGTAATCTTTGCCTTCTGTGAAAACCCCTCTCTTGTGGAGTGTATTGCCTGCGTCATCCATGGGAAAAACTCCCCATGCCACGCAGTTTTGGTAACCACCGCCTGTTTTAAGAAGATCTCCATAGGGACCTGCCAGCAGGTAAACTATAGGGACATATTTTTCCATGATAAATTTTTTAACTTTTTTAAAGCGTTCTGCATAGGCATTTAACGCCTCTCTTGTTGGGATCTCTGTGGTTCCTCCCACAACAATACCCTGGACATGGGGCATTTTCCCGCCAAGAAGGGCTACCATTTCGTGAAGAATTTTTCTGATTTCAAGGGCTTCAAGATATTGGCCAACAGCAACATCGTTAATGTCTTTTGATACACGGACATCATTTTTTGCATATCTGGGAACAAACGGGGCGACATCAGGACCATTGACATAGTCCAGTGCAGCCAGATGATAAAAATGAAGAATATGGGATTGAAGAAAATTGGCACCCAGAATCAGGTTTCTTGCGATTCTGCCGTTGGGGGTCAGTTTAACTTTAAATGCATCATCAAGGGCAAGTGCAGATGCTGTTGCATGTGCAGTCGGGCAAACTCCGCAAATTCTCTGGGTAATCTGGGTCGCATCTCTTGGGTCCCTGCCGATTAATATTTGTTCAAAGCCACGGTACATGCCGCCATGTATTCTGGCATCAACGACAACGCCGTCTTTTATTTCTACTTCTGCTTTAAGATGCCCCTCAATCCGGGTGATAGGATCAATGGAAACCTTAATTTTTTTTCCAGCCGCGACCGGAACAACTTGTGGTTTACAGCCTGCCATAATAAAACCTCCTTAGGGTTTAAATGTTTTAAATAATTGCGTTATGCGGGTTCATAGAAGGGCGATGATGCATCCGGGAACCCAGGTTCAACACAACCAATGCAGACTGAATTGTCCACACACCAGTTCAGGCCGCTGTTCCATTTTCGTTTGTAGCAGTCAGCATAAGTATCAGGACCTTTACAGCCAAGATCCATACGGCAGCCTTTTGCATCAGAAAGTTTTCCAGCCATGACACCTGCGTCATAGTCTTTAAGATTCGGGCAGTTATCATGGATGTTATTACCAAAGAAAATAGTAGGTCGGCCATCGCTATCCAATTCGGGAAGACCTTTGGTTAAAAGGTGAACAATGGATCCCACGATCCAGTCCGGATGTGAAGGACAACCGGGAATATTGACAACAGGAGTTTTAATGCCATAGGTTTGAAAGAAATTCATTACCCCGGTTGCACCGGTTTCACTTCCGGCAGCAGCCGGAATGCCGCCATAGGCAGCACAGGTGCCGACAGCAAGAACACTGCCTGCTTTTACACCCAGATCTTTGACCACGTCAACCATGGTGATTTCTTTGTTGTTAAGTTCTCCGAAATTGCAGTATTTTCCATTTGCAGCCATTGGAATGGCTCCTTCAACTACCAGAGAAAATTTCCCTTTATATTTTTCTGCAACGCGATAAAGATTTTCCAGGGCAGTTTCGCCTTCAGCGGCCATCACAGTGGGATGGTATTGAAGGCTGATGACTTTGAGCAGTATGTCTGCAATGGACGGATCAACATTATTCAAAAGGGAAACTGAACAACCCGAGCAACCTTGCCCCTGAACCCATAAAACGGGATGGGTTTCAAGCGCTTTTTCCAGTGCTGAAACAAGGGCGGGATTGAACATTTGAGAAACACCGATTCCAGCAATAGTTCCGGTAACGGTTTTCAGAAAAGTCCTTCGGGAAACCCCTGTTTTTGTTTGTTGACCATAGGGCAACATTTCGTTTTTTTTCACGGGCACCTCCTTGATGCGATTAAAAAACAATTGTGTTATTACTTCTGTACAACTATTTATTATGTCAGCTCCCGCTATAATTGAGAGCAGGTTTATTCTTGTGTAAAATATACCAACTTTAGATTGTGCCAAATATGATCTAAAATAAGTATAATGTAAAAATATCCTTGTCAATAAAAAAGATATTTTTAATTGACAATAAGTTGACGATTTTAGGATTTAAGTTTTAACCTAAATCCTAAAATAAGGGTATCACTTTGGCTGTTCCTTTTTTTGGTATAGAAAGTCAAGCTCCGGTATGGGCATCAACTTTTTGTTCGGCCCTAGGCATACAAGCTCCAGTGTACAGGTAACCGCAGGTTTTCTTGCATCCGGCCGCCAGGCTTCATGGAAAAAGACCACCCTGTAATCTCCTTCTTGTTTCCATGTCGTTTTTATGTCGAGAAGATCCCCGAACACAGCTCCATCATGGTAGCCCAGGGTCACTTTGTATACGGCAAAACCGATTCCCTGCTCATGCCACATATCAGATAGTTTGCTGATACCAATTATATCTTCTCTTGCCCTTTCAAAGAATTTTAAATAGTTTGCGTGATAGACAACCCCTGAGTGGTCTGTGTCTTCATAATAAACCCTGGCTGAAAAAAGATGTGTTTGATTTTTTGAATCAGTCATAAGTGGGGTCAGGCTTTCCTTATTGTCCTTTTTGACTGTTTAATAACAGATTGTTGATAAAAAATACAATAAAAAAAGCCTGACCCCGGCTAAAAAACTTTGTTTCCTGTAAGTTCATTTATTTTAATGCCTGAACGAAAACCTTGTTCAGGCACTATTTTATAATAGTCTGGACATGGAAAATCCAAGCCAGACAGAAGCGAAACCAAGGATAAGATGAAGCATAAGGTTTGTCAGGGCAGAGGCAAATAGTCCATCCCGGGCCACAGTGAAAATTTCATATCCAAAGGTTGAAAAAGTAGTAAATCCTCCCAAAAATCCGATAAGAATCAATGCCCGAATTTCCGGGGTAAATACTTGTCTTGTTTCAGATAATCCTCCCAATAGGCCGATAAAAAAACAGCCTGCTACATTGACAATTATTGTTCCATAGGGGAAAAAGGGATTATCAAACAGTCTTTGGGATAAACCACTGATAATATACCGGCAGATAGATCCTGCAAAGCCGCCCATTCCAACCATTAATATTTTGATCATATATATCTTCCTAAAAATTAATTGTTTCAACGATATAGTAAAAACAGAATTAAAAATCAATTGACTTTCTCCAGTACCCATTGTTTATTCGTATATTGAATCAGATAAAACACATATAGGTGAAACTAAATATTTTGGAGAAAAGTGTGAAAGCGTTGATTATTGCTGCCCACGGCAGCAGGAAAAAAGAATCTAACTTGGAAGTTGCATCACTTGTTGAAAGCGTATCGGAAAAACTAAAAAAATCCTTTGAAATAGTTGATTATGCCTTTTTGCAGATGGCTGATCCGCTTCTTGCGAGCAAAATTGACGAACTTGTGCAAAAGGGTGCAACAAAGATTGTCATATTCCCATTTTTCATCGGCAGTGGCAGCCATATCCTTTTTGATATACCTGAACTTGTAAGACAGGCACAATCAACCCATAACCATGTTGAATTCAAGTTGACCCGGCATCTTGGAAAAATTGAAGCAATTGAAGATATCATTATCCATGAGGTCATAAATTGAATTTTTTTATACCGGACCAAGTAGAAACAATTGACCATAAGCCGATTTGATTTCGAATAATTGTCCGGGATCCATGCCAAGATACCTGCATAGAATTACTCGAATCACTCCGCTATGGGTGATGACAAGAGTGGGTGCTTTGAGTCCCTTTTCTAAGGTTTCAAAAAAAGGGGAAACCCTATTCAAAAGATCATTAAAGCTTTCTCCCTTGGGCGGTCTGAAAGTCAAAATCCTTTCCCCCCTTTTTTGAAACAGCAAGGGCTCGGTTTTTTTGATATGTTCAAAGGATTTTCCATCCCAGGTGCCAAGGTCAATTTCATTGAGTCTGGGATCAATGCAGATCTCTTGGCCCTGGCCTAGGATGTCTGCCGTGTCCCGGCATCGCGAAAGACTGCTGGTATAAATTTTATTAAAGCAGATGTGGGAAAAGTTTTTTTCCCAGGCCCGGGCCTGGGCCCTGCCGGTTTCATCCAGAGGGATGTCTGTCCGGCCGATGAAGCGTTTGGTTTCGTGGTCCTGTATCTGCCCATGGCGAAGCAGAAAGATACAGTTATGGCTATTGGAGAATTGTCTGGATGGATTGGCCTGTAGCCGCTTCGATCCGGGCATGTATCTGTTGAGTAGCTTCATATCGTTTTAAAATCCTGGTTTCAGCCCTTGTTGAGGTCTGTTTGATCTTGCCTGCAAAACGTTTGGCATAATCAACCTCAAGGCGGTTGCCATTGCAGAGTTTGTCTGCAAAATAGACA